>JBKQUS010000128.1:0-5143 GCA_052325505.1 Limisphaerales bacterium | reverse complement strand
GGCTTTGCAGTTTAATAAACTCGGTCACTGTTTGGGGAACCGATACGTCGGGGTGCATTGTTTGTTTTTTTATCATAAATACAAGCACTCCCCAACAGTGGCCTCTTTGGCAACTGAATAGTTACGGCTTAATCTTAATCTTAATCTTAATCCAAATCGACGCGGGAAAGGCCGGGGCTCAAGCGCGAAAAATCCGGCCAATTCGGGGCGATTCGTGCTAAATCGTGCTATAAAAGGTCGGGTGGGTGTGGGGTTAAAGACCGGCGGCCCTTCAACCACCACCCGCCCGCAACGAATGTAGCAGGTCTGTAGCGGCCGTGTTGCTATTTTTGTAGCAGGTTAAGTCGTTGACTATCAACCGTGTAGCGGGTTTTCCAGACCTATCTATCTCATTGCCCATTATCAATTATCCATTGAGATTCCATTGTCCTTGAATCTGCCGTCCGAAAGGCTTTCCCATATTTCGCAGCTTGTCGCCCCACAGCGAACGGCATTGTCAGCCGCAGAGGTTCTCGTGTATCGTCATAACTGATGGCAGTCCAGAATCGCATTGTTAAGGTCCAGAAGCGCAACCGCGCACTGGTGAAGTTCGACGACACCCTCATCCGGCGGGCCATTTTCCGCGCGGCTGCGTCCATCGGCGGTTTCCAGCAGGACCTCGTGCCCGGCGTCAACGAGACGATCTTCCAGGCCCACGGCACTGACGATAAGATCGCCGAGTTTCTGGCCGATGCGGTGGTGGTTTGCCTCAATTCCGACCCGCACCACCTGATTTCAAATTTCCCGCCGACCATTGAGACGATCCAGGACGAGGTGCTGCATGCGCTGCGCAGTTACGGCTTCCAGAACACCGCCGACGCTTATGAATGTTATCGCTGGGGCCGGCATTGGCTGCGGGAAGGGGCCATTACCGCCGATAAATTTGTCGGCAACGGCTTTCCGCGGGCGCAGATGGACCAGACGCTGGCCTGGAACCGGCAGCACGGCTGCGACACCGTCGCCGGACTGAACGAGATTGTCCGCAGCGGGAAGATCAAACCGCTGGTGGACGATTCGCTCGCCCTTTACGAGAGTTCGCTCGATGAGGCCGCCGGGAAGGTCATGGGGCGCCTCAATGCCGGTGACAAGCTCCGCATGATGTGGGTCAGCGGCCCCAGCTCTTCGGGCAAGACCACCACCACGGTCAAGCTCACCGAGCGCCTCCGCAAGCAGGGCTTGCGCTTTCTCATGCTCAACCTGGACGACTATTTCTGGTCGCTCGTTGACCATCCCACCGACTGGATCAACGACCGCAACTACGAAACCCCCGAAGCGCTGGACATTCAGTTGCTCAACGGTCACCTTGTCCGCTTGCTCGGCGGGGAGACAATTGAGAAACCGATCTATAGCTTCAAGGAAGGCCGCCGCACCGCCACCAAACCTGTTAAGCTCGAGCAGGATCAGATTCTGCTGCTCGATTGCCTGCATGGGCTGTACCCGCCCATCACGGAAGGCATCCCGGGTTCGTCCCAGTTCCGCCTCTACATCGAGACCCAGAACGTCCTCTTCGAACACGACGGCGGCAACCAGCGGCGTACACAATTCACCGACGTGCGTTTGCTGCGGCGGATGCTGCGCGACGCGCGGCACCGCAACCACAGCCCGCTGCTCACCATCCTGCACTGGCATTACGTCCGCTCCGGCGAACTGTTCAGCATCATCCCCCTCAGCGGTGCGGCTGATCACGTCGTCAACGGCGGATTCCCCTTCGATCTGCCGGCCCTCAAACCGTTCTTCTGCGGCCCGGAGGGGTGTCTGCCCCGTGCCGAGGATTTCCAATCCTACGCCGGCTTTTTGGACGCGCGCATCCGTTTTGACCGGCTGAAGCATCTGCTGGATTCGGTCGAGGGCCTCAGCCGGGAGCAGCTCCAAACCTGCGACATCATCCCGGGCGATGCGGTGATCCGCGAATTCATCGGCGGCAGCACCATTAAGATTCCGCATAACGAATAACCCGTCTGCACTCAAAAAGGGCAACTTGTTGCCGTTCTGGTAATCGAGGGATATGCGTTCAAATGAATTGACGCGGATTGCCTATTGCCGTCCCGGCGATTGCGGGTGAACACCGAGGTGCTCATCCATCCATGCCAGTGTTCTTGTCCACATTTCCTTCGTATAAACGTGGCCCTGGCCGGGGTAGATAAAGCTCTGCAATTGGTTCTCCTTCCCATGGAGCCGGTAAGCCGGGCGCGCCGCTGCTTCGATGGCGCGAATTCCATCCGCCGGCGAGCCTTTGTCCTGGTCGCCATTTTGGAACAACACGGGCCGCGGGGCGATCAGCGCGATCACGGCCTCGGTGTCGAAATGGGTGAGCATGTTCGGCACAAAGTAGCCGATGTCATGCTCATGAAGAGCTTCATGTTCAATCATGTTTTGGTAGCGGGTCAGGCAGGCGATCGCCACACCGGTCCGTATGCGCTCGTCCAATGCCATCAACCACCACGACCGCGTTGCGCCCATGCTCATGCCGGTCACGGCGATCCTGTTCGTATCCACTTCCGGCCGCGATACCAGGTAATCCAGCGCCATCAAGTCGTCGCGCAGCAACATTCCCCAGAAAGTGCGTCCGACCCAGAGGTCGAATTTGGCTGCCGTTTCTTCGCTGGTGTAGTTTTTTTCCGTCCTGCCGCCGGGCCCCCTCCCGTTGCGCTCGCCGAAGCAATAGGCGTCGATGGCCAGCACAACATAACCCCGTTCTGCGAAAGCCGGTCCGGGCGGTTCCGGGGTGTGCCGCGCCTGAAATAATTCCTCTTTGCCGATGCCATATTCTCCGCCATGCCAGTGGCAATACAGGATGGCGGGCAACTTTCCAGGCGCGTTCTTTGGCAGCAGCAGATAACCCGGCACTGTCGCGCCGGCGCCGTTGTCAAATTGAAATTTCTCCACAACGTAGCCGCCCCGGTCTTCCCGCGAGAGCGTCTCCACTTTGGGCGTTGCAGGTCGCGGGGGCAGCCGGCCCAGCAATTTCCAAAGCTCTGCCCGCACCTGCTGGCGTTGGATCTCCCATTCTTCCCGGGTTGGGGCCACCGCAAAGGGCGGAGCCAGCTCCGTGCCGGCCAGCCAGCGCGCGGCGTCGGTCTGATTTGACTGGGCTTGCACGGCAAGTCCGCACAATGCGACGAAGCCCATGGCGACAAGTATTTTCATGGTGCATGACATGGAGGAATTGTGCCGGGAGCGTGGACCCTGCGCAAGGTCAAGTCCGCCTGGCAATAAAACTCCTGATTTGATTTGCAGCGACAATCTCTCGCTCTTGACATATTACCGCGGTACGATAATGTTCTCTGGTGATAACCGCTTTCGCGTGCGGTGAAACGGAGCGCGTCTTCCGTGGCGAACGCTCCCGCAAACTGCCGCCGGACATCCAGAACACTGCCCGGCGCAAGCTGGAATACCTGCACCGGGCGCGGATGTTGCGCGACTTGCTTGCGCCGCCGGGTAACCGGCTGGAAGCCCTGAGAGGCGACCGGTCCGGACAGCACAGTATCCGCATCAACGACCAGTGGCGGATTTGCTTCGTCTGGCGCGGCTCCAACGCGGAGCAAGTGGAAATTGTGGATTACCATTGAAAATCTTATGAGCAAACGCAAAGACCGACTCGACCCGGTTCATCCCGGCGACGTGCTTCGTGAGGACTTTATGAAGCCGTTGGGGCTGTCTGCCTATGCAGTGGCCAAGGCCATCGGCGCCACGCCCATTGCCATCAGCGAAATCATCCGACGCAAGCGCGCCGTGAGCGCGGAAATGGCCCTCAAGCTGGGACGCTTGTTCAACGTCTCACCCGAACTTTGGATGGGCATCCAGGCTGATTATGATCTCGAACTCGCCCGCAACAGCAGTGAAGCCAAAATTTTCCGCCGCGTGCATCCGCTCAAGCTGACAGAACTTGTTCCCGCCTGAGGTCGGTCAGTTCCCCGTCGTTGGAACGGGCTAATTCCTGAAATAAAGGCAGGCGCCGAGGATGCAAGCCGTCCTCGGAAATTGGTATTCGTTCATTTTGGTCCGCAATTTCCCATAAAGCCGTAAAGCCGTCAGTTCCTGGCATTGTTGTATTGTGGGTTGAGGATGCGGGATGGAGAGCAGCGATATTTCATTCCACTCGTCGACCCGCGCACGCAGGGATTTTGCTTGACGGCGCAAGGGTGATCCGGCGAAGATGCCTCTGACGCTGGCGCGGTAGCTGCGCCGGAAAACGACGTTGCCGCTGAAATGGATTTGCAAGCAAATGGAGATGGGTTCATTGAGAGCGGTCAACCGGAAGCTCTATGAATCACGCAAACAAAAGGTGGACACGCAAGGGAGTGACGCCTTTTCGGCTAACAGTCCACGTGGACTGCTAATGGTCGAAATAAAATGATATGCGCACAATCACAGTTGCCCTCTTGATACTGGCCACGCAAATTACCATAGGACAAACCAACCACCGTGAGCGTCCGCTCACAATCCGCGAGGCATGGGCCGGAAACAGGCATTCTGCCGCAATCCAAATCAATCAGCCCATAATTGGAGCCTGGGGCTATAAACTGGGCGAAACCCTCAATACGACAAACAGCAGTCTGACCTTTCTTGGCAAGGGAATTTACACCTTCACGCCCACCAACGATTTCCGCCACTTCGACACCTTTGCCATCGCGACCACGCCGCACAAGAAAATCGTTGCTATTCATGCGTCACGCATGTTTGACACCTCAGACTCGGACGGCTGTCAGAAAGAATTGGCGATCCTCATTCAGCTTTATACGGACAAATATGGCACCCCGTTCAGCACCGGACAAAACTTCGGCAACGACCCTTCTACTGTTACACTTTATGTCGAACACAGTCGCCGTATAGCCATTCACCAATTTCTCCATCCATTGCGCATCACGATCAGTTACGAGGATGAAGCCCTTGCCGAAGAAGACCTCAAAGGGATAGCCGCCGACGAAGCGATTACGAACAAAGCCCGTCTCGACGCCGCCAAAAAGCAGACTCTAATAATACTAGGTTAAGTAAAGCTTGACATTTTGGCAGGCGGGTTCATCTTGACGTGCATGACATCGCATGCGCTCAAACAACTGGACCGCCGGCTGGATGATTTTCTCCTGCAATTGACCGAGCCGAT
>JBKQUS010000127.1:0-3542 GCA_052325505.1 Limisphaerales bacterium | reverse complement strand
AACGATTTCAAGTCCTCGTCGCAAAAGCCACGGTGGTGCCCAAGATTCGAGTTGGTTGATAAGCGCTGTTCAATAAGTAGCGAACGACGTCAGGATCCTGGGGACGACAATCATGCCAGGCAATTATTCCCCCGTTCCGCAGCATTTGCCAGGCCTTCTCCGAATCGTTCTTGATGTAGTCGTAATTGTGAGCGCCATCCACGAATACGAAATCCATGCGGCCGGCATAGGGAGAAATATCCAAGGCGGCCGAGTCCTGCTGGATAAAAGTAACGCGAGGTCTGAGTTCAGGCGGCACCAACGAACCTTTGCCGGTTTCAATGGCAATACCCAGATCGCCGGGATCGGTGATGGCAAATTTGGTGTTCGACATTTCATCCGGGAGGTCCAGCGTGCAGATAAGGCTGTCGGCCGGGAGATTCAAGGCGAACTGGGTGACGGAAATTCCTTTGAACGTTCCGAATTCAAATACGTTTCCCGCCCCGGCCTTTTTCATGAGGAGGATGAGGCTGGCGGTTTCGATCATCGAAATGGATGCGTAGGATTTGGGGAACAAAGCCAGCCGCACCATCCCGGGGTACCCGGACTCCGGTAGCAGGTCATGAGGATGGACAGAGGGAAAACAGAGCAGATCGCAAGACCGATCCACCACCTCATCCGACGCGGCCAGGGCGGCGCCGAGGACATGGGACAATCGCCTGGGATTGGTGGCGCCGATTTTCAGCAATCGAAAGCCCAATCGGGCTGCTTTACGTATTGAATTCATTTTATTTATTTTTGGCCGTGCCCGCTCCGGAACGCGGGGCGCATTTTCCAAAAAGGCCGCCGGCAAGTTGCGAAGCGTTTCTTCCGGTAGCTCTTAAAGAACGGACCTGCATCAGTCAAGTTCAAACCGCCATGTTGTCCTTGGGCTTTCCATTTCATCCTCGCGAGATGGGCGGCGGCGAAACCTCCTAGGCTTCCGATTTGCCAATTCCCGTTCCTGCGAGAACCGGCCTGAACCAACCCGGGGCGAAACGGCAGACCTCGGCGCGCAAGGAAGCTCCCAAACCATAACGCAAGAACATCAAGGCCGTCCAGATTCCCAGGACTGAATCCGCGGCCAACCGCTGGAGGGCAGGCAGATTCAGCGTCAACCACCAGACCAGCGCCGCGACCGGCGCCACGGTGGCCGCCAGCGCCAGCGTGCCCCGATGCCAGCGGACCAGGTCGCGCCAGGTTAAATCGAAGTACTTACAGGTGCGCCAAAGCCCGTATGGGAACGTGAAACAGAGGCTGCACAAAACCGAGATGACGAGCATCATCGTGATTCCACCAAGACGGTGCAAAAGGATGGTCAGGCCGATAAACGCCAGGCCCTCCAGGAAATAAATATACCGCATGAACCGAAAGGCCTTGGTTTGTCCGACCAAACCGGTATGCACTCGAACACAAATACATATCACCAGCCATAGGGCGAGAAGCCAGTCGTTCCAGGGCGACCACCCGAATTTGCCCGCCATCCATATTTTGACGAATGGAGCGTTGGTGATGGCGAAAAGCACACCCGCGGCGACCGACAAATTGACGGACAAGACTGCGATTTCCCGAAAGCGGTGCAACAATCGCCCGTGCTCGCGACGGACCATCATTTCCGCCAGAGCGGAGGTGGAGTAATCGAAAACCCGGGAGATGACCTGGACCAGAAGCAGGTAAGCGCGGGTGCAGACACTCCAGGTGGCGGCGGCATCCAGGCCGATCAGGCGCGTCAGGAGCAAGGTCTGGCTGGTGTTGACAAGCTGGGATCCAACGGTATAAAGAAAGAGGTCGCGACCGAAGACAAACAGTTCGCAGAACCTGTTCCAATTTGGCCGGCCCCACTCTCCCCGCCGCGGCAGCAATTTCAAACGGCTGCAGCCGATCAAGTTCACGACCACGACCGTCAGGACGCCGGCGGCCTGGCCCCATAACATGCTGAAAACGCCCAGGCCGTGGGAAAAGCCCCACCACATCGTTCCGCAGTTGATCACCAGGGCAAGTGCGCCGCTGTGGTTTGTCACGTCAAAGCGTTGATGAGCGTTGAGAATGTGACCCGTGATCCGGGTGGCGAACATCAGGGCGGTGACGCCGGCCTGGCCTATCACCAACCAGAAGAATTCCCTTTCCAGCTTGGCGGGAATGTGCAGGAGCGGTCCGATGACAAAGGCCAGCAAAACTCCCGCCAGGAAGATCAAGGCGCCCTGTGTAAAACCAACGCAGACCGCCGTCAGGATGGTGCTGCCATATTCTCTTGGCTCCTGGTGTTCCTTGTAGTCTATGAGAATTCTGGCCGCCGCAGAACCGAGGCCGAAATCCACCAGGGCGATGTAACCGGCAAGTTGGGCTGTGGTGGCCCAGAGACCAAACTCCTCTTTGTCAAGGTAGTGCAGCGCCAGCGGCACCGAGGCCAGGGTGAACAAGGCGTTCACGCCCAACAGCATGTAGCCGGACAGCAAGGCATTGGTGAATCTCTTAAATCGGGACATGGAGATTGCGTTGGCGGCGGCCGGGCGGATTATAAGTTGGATTCATCAACCGGGCCGGCCGGAAAAATGGCTCTGATTATCACTTGCCGAGGTTGCGGGCCAGGGCGGCAAAAATCAACAGAATTGATTCAACGGTTTTTGACGTTTTGATAGGCGGAAAAGAAGCTTTGGGCCATTCGGGCCGGGGAGAGGTATTCACGGCTTTTTTCGAGGGAGGCAGGCGCGACCAGGCCGCGCGAAAAAAGCGGGTGGGCGAGAGCCGATTTGATCGCGGACACGAACTGCGCCTGGTGGCCCGGGGTGAAGAGAAACCCGTTCTCGCCGGGGACCACATAATCGGGGATTCCTCCCACGTTCGCCGCCACCACGGGCACACCGGCGGCGACGGCTTCTTTGACGGCATTGGGGCTAGTATCCGCCCGGGTGGGAAGCAGGAGGATCGTCGCCGCGGAGAGTTCGCGGGCGACCTCCGCGGCCGTGAGGTTGGATTTGAATAAGATCCTTTTTCGCAATTCTGGCGACAAGCCTGCCAAAACAGGGGCGATAAAGGCTTCGTTGGGGGAGCCGATGACGGTGGCTTGGAAGTCAAATTCCGTGACCAGTTCGTTGAGAGCCATGAGAAAAAGGTCTGTTCCTTTTCGGTGGCTGATGGCGCCGTTGGTCAGAAAGCGAATTGGCCCGGACATCGGCCGGCGCTGGACTTGGTGGAACACCCAATTGGGAGCATGTTCAATTTGATGGACGATGAGGCGTGGGTAGTTGTCCTGAAGATAGCGAACGGCAAACCTGGATTCGGTGCTGACGTGTTTGGCCTTGGGAAGACTGATTTTTTCGATCCAGGCGCCGAATTTGTGGTACGCGGGCATCGGTCCGACGTCTTTGTACCACTGCAAGAGGCCCAGCACGGTGACCAGATATGGGAAGGGCAGGCGGCTGGCCACCAGGGCCGCGCCTTGTTCGCTGCCCCAGGCATGGACGAGGTCCGGTTTGATCTGGCGCAAGGCGCGGCGGATGAGCCAAGTATCCGCCCAAAACAGC
>JBKQUS010000126.1:0-14848 GCA_052325505.1 Limisphaerales bacterium | reverse complement strand
GCGTGTTGTTTAAAGGTCTTGTCAAACTTCTTCCGGTTGTTCTTGGATTGGATCACAGGTGCATTCATAGTTGCTTTGGCTTTCAATGTCTCTCTTTACCTGTGTCCGCTTTTTCGCGCAGGCCCATAGTCTTGACGTGGCAGGGGAAGGAGCAGGTTGTCAGTTTTCCGTTCAAGGTGAAGCACGCGGATGGTTTTGCTTGCATCCGCCACGAAGGCGGGGACGTGGAAGCGGTGAGCGCAGGCTTTTTCTTCGATCACGCGGGGGCTTTTTGGGCTGGCGGGGAAAGCGACAGCATGAGCTTGAAGTCACGCCTGCAGGACGGGGAGTTAATCCGGGCTTTTCTGCAAAGTCCCGACCGGAAGCAATGGGACTTGATGGGGTTTTCCGCCCAAGCCCAGGAGGCAGCCTCATTATGAAAACGAAGCGCACAAAGCATTTGAACGACCCGGCGCAAACCAAGTTTGTGGGCCTCATCTGGAAACCCTTTCACCATCCGTTCCGGCTCCGTGCAGGCGATGTCATCCGTTACGGCGACAGGCTTTGCCGCGTCATTCGTGTGAACGATTGCGCAGCGGTTGTCATTATGAACCAGCCAGTCCGCCGGTTCAAAACTCGTTTTGACAAGCCTGTCAGTTTTCAGCCGCCGCCTGCCATGTTCCGCATTTGTTCCAACTCCGATGTTGAAATCCTTAACCACAAAAGACCATGAGACGAACCCGCCGCCGTATGCACATCCCCCAGCATGAATTTGGTTTCACCGTAGAAACGTTTCGGCTGTTTTCCGAAACCGGGCTGGACGGTGAACGTCTCACCCGCGAACAGGCCGAGGCACAACAGGCCCGCCGCGCCGCCGAAGCCGCGCAGCCAAAACTATTTGCCGCAATTCAACCCCAAGAAACCTATGAATAGAAACACCCACGCGGCTGGACTGGCAGCGGTTCAGCCTTTTTTCTGTCGTTGGGGACTTGCGCCGTCCCCAAACCCCGGCGCTGGGCTTCACGCCAGCCCAGGCCCGCGCCAGAGGGCAAGCCCTCATGGACTCCAATTCCGCTCGCGCTGGCCTTCACGCTCCGCGCCCTTTCCGGCGGGCGGAAAGGATTTCAGTTTTAACTCGCAAATTTGACGGATTGTGATAACTTCGCACCAACGCGCAAGGTCGGGAAATGACGTTGGCACTTGCATCAATTTGCATCAGCGTTTGGTCATCACCGTGCCTTTTGATGCGGAAATGGTGGAATGTATGCGGTTTGCAATGCACTATGATTGGGCAATTTAACGAATTATGAGAATTTTCAGTCAGGATTAGATTCCCTTCACCTGCTCCATTGATAATCAACAACTTACAAATCAGTGCGAGTAAAGTGAAAGTAAATCGAAGCGTTTCTTGCCGATTCTGGAAGGTCCAGTCTTCGATTTAATTCTTGACTGGAACAGTTACGTAGCTGCCACGCAACGAACGAGGCAAATCCATTTTAATCAGTCCGGTGGAGGTGAAATGAGGCGTGTTGCCTTCTGAGTTGATTACGGATGGCTTTTAATTTTCGTCGGCGTTTCGCCGTGGTTTTGGGATAGGCCATTTTAAGATCTTTGGGGCATCAACGACGGTTTGGGAAATTATAAGCCGGGCGGCTCGGGCTTGGGTTGAAGGAAAGAGCGCGACGTCCGAGGCGGCAGCCAGACAAGTAAACTAGTTGGAGTGGATGCGGTAGAAGGCATTGCCGTGGTTCGTGGTGAGATTATCCTGAAAATTTGTGAAAAATCCTGTGGTCTGAAACGATTGGAGGGTCTGCCAGCCGTTTGAAGCCAGGTCGCTAGATTTCTGCAGCGAGTAGGAGAGGCCGGGCGTCAGATTGGTCACTGTCAATAATAAATGATCCGGAAAAAGCGAGACGGATCCGAAGAACGGGGAGGCGAAGGCCGGCTGATCAGTTTGGAGCATGATGCCGTCCATGGGTTGCAGGCGCACGGTGGAGGCTGGTTGGCCGTTGTTGTAGCGCGACAGGGAATACACGTGCAGGGCGTCGGCGACACAGATGCCTTGCGGCGAGGTGAGGCGGACAAAGGCGGCATTGGTCGCGAAGAGTTGCACCGTGGCGAGGTCATGCCATTGATCGCCGCCGGTGGTTTGATCGGCGTTGGTTGAAGCCACGACGATACCACCCGCGACGATTTGAAAGCTGGCTTGGGTGGTCCAGTTGCTTGCCTGGGGCGCGGCCGGCCACCAGGAGGAGATGGTGTAAGTATCGTCCGCCGGGACGGAGAGTTGCCAGTCGGCTTCGCCTCCTGCGCTCACCAGTTGATGCATCAAGCCTGCCCAAGCGTGATAATACGGACCATTGACCGTTTCATAGCCGCTGTCACAAGCAACGTTCGTCCAGGCGCCGATGGTCGAAAACGCCGGAGCCTGATCGTCGATGATCATTTCATACATCGGCGCCTGCGAGCCGGTCAGGCGGTGGAAGCCGGAGCCGAGAGTGATGTTCTGGACTTGGGGAGTGGCGTTGAGCAGGACGCTGCCGTAGTTGAAATCGCGCCGATAAATCTGCGGCGGACTTTGGTTCAAATGCACATCGTCCAGCCAGACGGAGCCGGTGCTTGCGCCCAGGAAAAACTGAAGGCGGGCGTCGGACACGGTGGCGTTGGCGGTGAAGGTGACGGTGTATTGCTGCCAGTTGGTAGTGATCCAGACCTGCTGATAAAGCCCGTAATTGTCCCAATTCGGGCTGCCCTTTTGCGAGGAAACTGAAATGTACCGGTTAGTGTCAGCCCGCGCCCAAAAGACGTCGTCATAGCTCACACCCTGGATGAGGGAACGGTTGTATTGCGCGAGTTCGATGTTCCAATCGAGGCCGGTGGTCTGGGAAACATCAATGCGCGCGCAGGCATTGCCGACGGCCGCGTTGCTGGTCTGCTGTGAGAACGCGGCGGTGCAGCCCGCGGCGGCCCACGAGGTCCACGAATTCGACAGGGGATTCTCGAATCCGCCGTTGACGATAAGATTGGTGGCGGCTGGTCCGGCCAGGGAGACAAGCTGCGCCGGGCCAAGAGGATAGCCGAGGTTGTAATTCAATTCATCGTACCACCAGTTGTTGCCGTGGTAGGTATCGCCGAATTCGTGGGCGAAGAAACCGTTGTTAAGAAGGGTCAGAGCGAGGCCGAAGCGGACATAAGGATAGTAATTTTGGGCGAACTCGAGCGTGGAAGGCGGGATGACGGCCAATGGCGAGTAGCCATAGCCGTAGGAAATCCACTGCATGGGCGAGGATTCAATCATGGTGTTGGGAGGCGGGACGGCGAGGCCCAACCAGTCGTTGTACATGGTGAACAGCGTGGAAAACGCCATGCGCCCCTCCAGCACGTCGGAGGTGTGGAAGCCGATGCTGATTCCATTGAACAAGGCGGCAATGCCGGGATCAGTAATGTCCATGGCGTGGCCGCTGATGATGGCATTGGGCATGAGTTGCCGGAAAGTTTGCAACTCGCGAAGCACTCCCGTCCTCCAGTTGGCATCGAGCGTCGCCGCATCATCGGGGATTCCGTTCTCGTCGGCATCGATCTGCACCGGGTTGCCGTAGATATCCTGCGTCAGCCACGATTGCGTGGTGAAAACGTTGTCGAAGAACACGCCGTCGGCCATCAATCCGGTGTTGAGGACGGTCTGATAGGCGAATTGCGCCTGATAATCGGCGACGTACGGTTTGGTCAAGTTGAGGCGATAGGAACCGGGCCAGACTTCGATGCGGTTTCCGTGGATGTCCTTCAAATAATAATCATCCGGCAAACCGCTGTTCTCCACGGCGTTGATGGAGGTGAGGATGCGGAGATGGGGATTGAGCTGGCGCAGGGCAACGGCCTGGGATGCGCTGGGAGTTGCTCCGAGCCAGAGATCCACTTTGGACATATACGGCAGGCCGTTGCTCAACCAAAGGCCCCAGCCCCACAGGTTGCCCTTGCGCGGATAAGGCGGGTTGGCGTCGGACAGCGCGCGGTATTGAAGATGCAACAAGTAATCGGGATTCGCAGCACAGCGCACATAGACATCGTTGACGAAATTGGGATCGGGGTTGAGACCGCTGATGATAGTGCTTTGCAACTGTGTGCCGGCGCCCGAAGTGAACGCGGCCATTTGGCCATAGGGCAGTGGCTGGCCCACGGCGTAAGCGCAAGCCGTGTTGGTGGCGGTTTGCACGGTCAGGGCAACGCTGGTGGCGCCGATCGGCAACAGAGTGCTCGGCGGCTGGGGGCTGGTGATGGGAATACCGTTCCAAGGGAGCGAGCTGCTCTGGCAGGGCGCGCCGGCTTGAGTCCCGCTGACGGGCGTAAATTCATAGACGAGTGATGTGCCCGTTGGGACATTTGTCGCGGCGAGCCAGACTTCATTGGGCTGTGCGGGGTTGACTCGGAGGGCGCGGGCGGCGATCTCGGCCGCGTCGGCCATGCGGCCTGAAATCCTCAGTTCATCAATGTAATAATCTGCGTCATTGCCATAAACGTCGCCGCCGATGGCAAAGCTAGGACCACCCGCATTCGGCGCAAAATAATGGCCCTCATTGTTGGCGGCAGTCAGCATGCCATCCACATAAAAGCTCATGACGTTGAGCGTTGCAGAATAGGTGAACGCCAGATGATGCCATTGACCGGCCAGCCAGCCGGACATGCTCCCCAGGGAACCGTAAGCGCTCTCCCACTGGCCATTGACGTTGCCGCCGGCGTAGAGGATCTGGCTTGCGCCACTTTGGTCAATTTGCATGAAATCGCCGTTGGTGGAACTGTACTGGAACAAGATATGGTCCCGGGCTGAGTAAATTGCGTTCGTGGCATCAGCCCGCAACGCCACCCACATTTCAATGGTGCCCTGGCAGAGAGGGAGGCTGGCGGCTGATGAAAATTGCAGGAGGCCGCCGGCTGGCAACGCGAGGCACGATCCCCATTTGCCGGGCGCATAGGAAATGTTTCGGGCGAGCGCCGGCGTCTGGCCGTTCACACCGTTGACCGTGCCATCGAAATGAAGCAGGAGGTTTTCCGCGACAGGTTCTGTGGCCAGTGGCACGCCATTGGTGAGCCAGGTGAATAGGCTGCCGGACTCCGCGTCGCCGCTGGCATCGGTGAAACCCGCGCTGCCGATGAAGTACGAGTAATCGGAAGAAAGCGAAATAGCAGCGCCGTTGCAGGTAGGTGGAGTGGCCTGCGCCGAATTTATGGCCCACACAACCGTTATCACCACGGACAGTAAAATGGAGAAAAATAGTCTCATGATATGGCCGGCGCAGGGTCCCCGCTTGACCCGCACATTACACAATGATATCGGCAGGCTCAAGAGTTCTTATTACCTTTTAAACTTCCGAACATCGGTATAATAAACCAACGTAAACAACCCCGGAGCAAGCTCCGGGGCATTGACGTATGAGAAAACAGAAATCGAACGAAGCAAGCTTCGCGGTATCCAACCGGGAAGGCCGAGCCTGATGAAATTCCTGGTTCATCGGCAAGCAGTCCGGGCGCTGCTGGTCTGCGTGTTTGTTTCGTTCACCGGCGCGGTTTGTCTTTGCGCCGGGGAACCGCAGGTGGTTCCGCTTTGGAGTAATGGCGCGCCCGGATTTGAAAACCGGCGCAACGAGCCGGAACTCGCCAAAGATTATTGGGTGCGGAATATCCACAATCCCTCGATCACGGTTTTTCTGCCGCCGAAAGAGAAGGCGAACGGCGCGGCCGTGCTGATTTGCCCCGGTGGCGGCCATCGCGAACTAGTCTTCAAGGCCGAAGGAGTGGAACCCGCGCATTTCTTCAACAATCTGGGGATGGCGGCGTTCGTGTTGAAATACCGCCTGGCCCGCGAGCAAGGTTCTCCTTATTCGTTGAAAATCCACCCGCGCCAGGACGTCCAGCGAGCCATGCGCTTGATCCGCAGTCGCGCGCAGGAATGGAACGTGGACACCAACCGTCTCGGGATCATCGGTTTCTCCGCCGGAGGCGAAGTGGCTTCCCTGCTGGTTTACAGCCCCGGCGGGGGCGAGGCCAGCGCCGCCGATCCGATTGACCGCCTGGATGCGTCCGCCAATTTCCAAATCGTGATTTATCCCGGTCCGCTCGGCATTCCCGAAAAAGTTCCGGGCAACGCACCGCCCGCCTTTTTCCTGGTCGCGAACGATGACACCAACCACGTCGGGGCTGTGTTGTCCCTGCTGGACAAATATCACGAGGCAGGGCGCTCCGTCGAAGCCCATATCTACGCGCAAGGCGGCCACGGATTCAACATGGGCAACCGCTCCAAATTGACTTCCATCCATGACTGGCCGCAGCGCATGGCCGATTGGCTGGCTGACAATAATATTCTCCATCGCGGCCTGCCGCCGGTAGTCAAGTAATGCCAAATCTCATCTGAATGCGGAGCAATGGCCAGCGTGACGGCTGCCCGGTCCCGGTCTCAGTTGCCGTTTGGGCTATCCAGCGGGATTTCCAAGACAAACGTAGCGCCTTTGCCGGCACCTTCGCTCTGGGCCGTGAGTTGTCCGCCCATTTCCTTGGCGGCACTGGCTCCGCTGTAAAGACCGAAGCCATGACCCGTCTTCCGCGTGGTGAATCCATGCGAGAAAATACGCGTCAGATTTTCCCGGGGTATACCGATGCCGTTGTCCGAAACGGTGACTTTCAGACGGTTGTTCCCGTTCATGCCCGTTTTCAGGGTAAGCCGGCGGTCGGGGCGTCCGGATTCGTCCAGGGCATGTTTGGCGTTGGTGATGAGGTTGACGAGGATTTGCAGGACTTTGTGCTTGTCCACCGTCACCTGCGGCAGGTCCGAGTACTCGCGCACGACCTCAATTCCACCGCGCTCAAAGCCGGCCCTGTTGATTTGCAACGCGTCATCCACCAGGCTGGCGATGGGCAATTCCTCCCTTGAGCCTGAGACGCGCGCGTACGTTTGCTGCATGGCCACGATTTCCTTGATGTGTTCGACATTGCGCGCCACCTGCTCATGTTCCTCCTGAAGCAATGAGAGTTCCTTGTCGATGTTGTCCGCCAGTTTGATGATGAAGCCGGGCACCAGTTTGCCCTTGGGGTCGGTGGTCAGGAAAGTGGCGAGATCGGCCTCATGCTCCTGAAGCAGGCCCCTGACCTTGCCCAAAGTAAGGAATTCCGACCGCCGGAGCTTCTCCCGGATGATGGAGGTCGAAACGTTAAGGCTGTTGAGCACGTTGCCGACATTGTGCAGGACCCCGGTGGCAATCTCGGCCATGCCCGCCTCGCGCGAAGCCTCCATAAGGTCCTTTTGGGCCGCGGCCAGTTCGGCGTGCGCCTTGTCCTTGGCCTCGATTTGTTCGCGCAGTTCCAAGGTGCGCTCGGCGACGCGGTGTTCGAGATTGTCATTGGCGCTCTGCAAATCGGCATGGGCGCGCTGCAACGCGGCCTCGGCCCGTTCGCGTTCATGGATTTGCTCGCTGAGCAGACGGTTCTTCTTGGCAGTCAGCAGGCCCCAGACCAGGCCCAAGGAGCCCAAGGCAGCCGTGATGGCCAGTGTCAGAAGCAGCCGGCGGAGATTCCACCAAGGCGGCTGAGTCAGGACCCTCAGATCGCGCGCCTCGCGCACGCGCAGGCGGAAAGAATTGACTTGTCCCCATCGGCCGCCTTCCAGGAGGCACACGCCCGTGACCCGCAACTGGGTGTTGGCCGCCAGTTGTTCCACGCCTTCCGCAGTGAAGTCCCTGGGCAGCATGGCCTCGAAAACCACGGAGCCGGCCTGCAACACCAGGACTTGGGCTGGACGCAGCCAGGTATCTTGGATCAGGCGGCCATCCAATTGCACCAATTCGGCGTTCGGTTCATTGGTAAGAACTTCCCCTGCCGTCAAGATGCGTGCCGGGGCATCGCCGCCTGGGCCTGCTATTCTGGACCAAGCGTCGTTCAGGGTGATCGAAAATTCGCCCGCAACCGGGTAGCCTAGTATTTCCACCATGTCGCCCAAGCGCGGCAACCGGTCGCAACGCACAAGCCGGACCAGCATCCCGCCGCTCCCGTCCTGCAAGCTGATCGTCTGGTCTTGAGCCACGCTCGTGACACGGCCGGCGATCTTGATGCGGTGGGTGAGGTCTTGATCCGACTGGTAACTGGACAGATCCATGATGCGCTCGGTCGGAATTGCGAAAGGATTGGCGGGGGCGGCCTCGTCCACCAGGATGGCGCTGTCGTCCGGAACATGGAGACGGAAGGCAACGATTTGGCCCTGCTGGTTGTACTGCCCCCCCGCAACGCCGCGCAAGGTCACGCGCGCGTCCACCAGTTGCTCCGTTTGGGCCAGGGTCATGGTCGGGCCGAGCATGACAGGGATTTGGCCCTGGGACGTCATCACTTGCAGCCAGCAGCGATGGTCCCTTTCCATGGCCGATTGCACGACACCGCGAATTTCGACCCACCGGCAATCGTACTGACCGGTGAGCAGCTCATCCAATCCCACTCGTACTGGAGCGGGCATCGGAGCCTCTCCCAGCACCTCAAAGGTGGCCTTGGAAACTGTGGGCGCAAAATCGCCTTCCACCGTTTTTCCCAGGACGCGGATGCGTTCGCCGGGACGCACGCGCATCCTGCCGCTGGCGGGTGTGACAAAAATGCCGCCGGTCGAGTCCTGCACAAACAGGGAACGCCAGCGGGAGTCGCTAAAAGTCACCACCCCTTCCATGTTGACCGGATAACCGCGCGCCGCCTCGCTCTTGCTCAAACGGCGAATGGCTTGAGCCGTTTCCACCGAGGGCAGCGAAGGTTGGGCGTTGGAAGACACTTGCGCCGCCTGGCTCGCGAGCGGCGGCAATGAACCCGTCGGCAGGATCACGGCATCTTTCAACACCAGTTCGCCATCCGTCAGATGGGGATACCCAAACACATCCACACCGGAATCAAAGCGGAACCCGGGTTTGTAGGGACATTGGACTTGGACAAAGCTGGTGCGGTCATGCACGGCCACGGCGGTGCCGTCCGGACGTTGCTCAAGAACGCCTTGAATATGGACGCGCTGGCGCGCCTTACCCTCTTTGGAAACAGCGAGCCGGTCAATGGGCGTTACGGGGAGCGCGAGCATATCTGCCTGTGGAGCCTCCAGCATCTGGACTTGGTCGGCTTGCTGGGCCAGCAAGGCCACATCGCTGCGATGCCCCTGTTCGTCAAATTGCACAGAAAGCACGCCGGTGATCCGCACCCGGGCATCGAGCAACTGGCGGACCGCCCCCGGACGCCAATTGAGCAGGTAAACTGTTATATTGGTGGACCCCACGCTGGTTTGGATCAACAGCCGCTCATCCCTTGGGAAGGCCGCAAGGACTCGACCATCGATCTGAAGCCACTGGCCGGAGGCCCGCCCGTTCAGGATGTCCTCCAGATTCCAGAGCCTTGGCATGAGCGTTTGCCTTTGCCCTGTAGGTTTCAATCTCCTGACTGCCACTTCAGCGTAGCCATGTGCCGAGGTGGTCGAACCCTCGATTTCGATCACGTCCCCCGGCTGCAAGGACGGTGTGCTGGGCGAAATCTTGAGAAAGGTGCCGAAGTCGCCGCTCTGCACGAACAGCATCCGCCACGCCGGATGGCAGTAGGTCACCGTGGCCAGCAATTTCACCGGCTGTCCCCGTTCCGCCTGATCCAATGTCAGCTTCAGGGCGGTTTCCAAGTTGGTGATGACGTTGGAGGCGGGCGCCAGAACCTCCAGTTGATTTGCAATGACCGATGCCTGGGGAGGACTTGGCGCGGCGCGGGCAGGGAACGAATCCTGAGCCGCTGTGTGAAGGCCAGCCGCCGCCACAACGGCTCCAATCCATCGCCAGCGCGAAACGGGGCGCCGGGATTGGGCGGAGTTGCTACTCATGACGCGGCCTCCATCCTGCGTCCATCGGGCTGGAAAATGCGCGCAACGTGGGATCGTCGCAGTGGGAAGCAGAAAATCATGCCGCTCCTCCAGGAGGAGCAGTCGCGCAAAACACTGGCACCTGCTGATAACATGTCCACACAACTATCGGCAGCGCAGACTGTTAACTTTAGCCGCTTTTACGGTGGAAAAACTGTTGCCTGGCAATCGCTAGGGTTGCCAGACCGCCCGCCAAAACTTCTCCGGCTGTGATGGAACCACGGAGTTGGTGATGTTCAAAGTGCCGGTCACAAGCGTGTTGGTGCTGACGGGCGTCCACGTCATCAGATTTGTGGAGCATTGCAGGACATAAGGAACATTCGTTTCACCCTGGAGCTGAAAGACGAACTGGCTTGAGCCATGCGCCATGGCCATCGGCTGCAACTGCGCCGCCGGCGGCGCCAGCACCATGACCGTGGCCGAGTAGGGCGGGAAGGGGTAGTTGAATGCCGTCCCGCTGATCCAGAAGTAGCTTTGCGCAATGTCCGGCGAGCCGCTGCCATTTTCCACCGCATCGTCCTGCGGAATGCCGTAGGAATAAACCACCACCTCTTCTGACGGCGTGAAACCCGTCACCGACACTTGTCCAACCAGAGTATTGACAGGATCTTTATTGACAGTCAGTACCGTCAGGCTGCCGTCCTGCCGCCGCACCCCATACGTCGAAAGCAGCGACCAGTCACTGGCCGCACTCACCACCGTATCGCCCGTCTGCGCGAAGTAAGTCATGAGGTCCGTGGTGTAATAGGTTGGATAAACATCCATGCTGCCGAGCACGTAGTCTCCATTGACCACTCCGTAATCGCCATACTCGCGCCAGCCATAGAGGCTGTCGCTCAAGTTGACGTCGATGCTCCCCTGGCCATTGCGCAAATCCCACCAGAAAAGCCCGTTGAATTCCGTTTGCATCAGTTGGGCCAGGCCGTCGATCTTGAAAAGTCCGTTGACCAGGCTGACCGATTGCTTGCCGGGAGAGGAGGAAACCGAATTGTTTTCCGTGCAAACCAACTCGACGTTCGTGCCATTGGTGCCCATGTAATCGTTGATTATGCCTCGCAAATCTCCTGCGTAAGAAGCCCACCCGGCCGAGGAGGCCAGCAGTCCGGCATCAGACTCGCCGCCCGGATTCTGGGGATAATTATGGAAGATGGCGAAATCCGGCGTGACGTGAAACATCTTTAAACTGGCCATCAAGACGGGCGTCCAGCCGTAGTTGGTCTGTCCCGTGACCGGGTCAACCGCCGGATGGTTGGTGTAGTAAAGTCTGGTGCCATTGCTGCCTTCTTCATAGTTGAGATAGCTGTTCACGCCGGGCGTGACGACGACCCCGACCTTGATCGTCGGATCCACCGCCTTCATCATCGAGATATATTGTTGGGCCCGGGCCGCATACGTGAATGGATCATGCGGCAGCGAATTGCTGTCGGTTTCCCACGTGCCGTATTCCTCGTTGCCAATCTCCCAATACTTGAATCCCAGTGGCGCCGGGTGCGAGATGCGGA
This sequence comes from Limisphaerales bacterium, assembly GCA_052325505.1. Classification (GTDB taxonomy): domain Bacteria; phylum Verrucomicrobiota; class Verrucomicrobiia; order Limisphaerales; family Palsa-1400; genus DASRLE01. The sequence goes on along the minus strand of JBKQUS010000126.1, from coordinate 3,460 downwards.
GAAAATTCGTGCCGTCGTCTGTGGCCAGCGGCGCAGCCGCGCGCAATCTGGCCCAATATCCAGCCGTCTGCCAGTTTATACGGTACGGATCAGTGCCCAAAGAATACGTGTTGGTCGTCGCGGCGTTGCAATACGCCACCCAGGCTGCCGCTTCTTGCTGGGTGCCTGAGCCGTAGTTCACCGTGATCATCGTCTCCGCGTTGATGTTGGTGATCACATGAGTGAAATTGGCTACACTCGTCGCCCACTGCCAGCCGTCATAGTCCGACTCGTTGTCCACCCAGTGGTAATCGTCGGAAGCGGAACCCCCTGGCAACCGCAACGCCTGGATGCCCATGTTGGTCAGCAACATGACCGTCTGCTCTGTGTCGAAATAACCGTCCCAAATGGCCGCGTTCAAGCCAAACCAGCGCGCGTCGGCCGTCCGGATGTGATGGTTGGCATTCACCGCCAGCAGTGTCACCGACGGCGCCGTGGCGCTGACAAGTCCCACGTCATCCAGATAAAATGTGGGTTCAGTTCCGCCGGCGCTGTCCTGGATGACGAAACCGCTGAAGTCCGTAGTGTTCGCCACCCCCAAAGCCGACAGTGGCACAGTGTACTGCACCCAAGTGTTGGCCACCGGCGTGTTCAGATAGTAGATGATGCCCTGATCTGCGCCGTCGGCGCCCAGCAGACCATACATCTGGAGATTTTGCCCGCCGTCCAGGCCGCCGTTTATCCAGAACGTGATGCTGCCGTAGTCCGTATCCGACATGGGAGAATGATAAAACCCAATGCCTCCGTAAGCCGCGTTGATCGTCGCGCTAATGGACTCCGTGCTGCCGGAATAAACCGGCGTGGCATTGGCGTAGTTCAGAGTGATGTTATAACTGGCGTTTGCCCAGCCATTGACCAGCGCATTGGAATAAATCGCGTAATTGTTGGGCGGCGGTGGCGGTGGCGGTGGCGGCGGCGGCACCCCGCCCACCAGCATCATGCTGCCGACATAAAAGGTCGGAATGGTCGAAGCCGTATTGTTCCAAATCCAAATGCCGTCAAAGTCCGGTTGATCGGCCACCCCCAGGGCCGACAGGGAAATGGTGAATTCCTGCCACGTGTTGCTCGCCAGCGGCGGCAGCGTGCAAAGCGTCTGGTAGCTCCCGTCCAGCGTCCCTGTCACCGTTAGTACCTGGCCCCCCTCAGGCCCGCCGTTTAGCCAGAAATTCAGATTCGTATAGTCCGCGCTCGAGGACGGGGTCTGGGTCACTTGCAGCGCCGCGTACTCGGTGCAGAATACACTGATCGAGTTGGAGAAATGCGGCTGCACCGGACTCGTGTTGGCCAGATTGACGGTGGCCCAACTTTCATTCGCCCACCCGTTTTGCAGGCTGTTCGAATAGATGATCTCGTTTGGAACCTGCCCGCAAAGCCATGCCGCCGAAATTTGCAGCAGACATGCGGCCATGATGATGGCGCGCGAGCGGTAACTACTCATACCCCCTTCTGGTTGCTTCATGCTGAATCTGTATCCCATTTTTAAAAGCTTGAAAAGCTTTTTTCAGCGGCGCGCTCACTCTTCCCGGTGCCGGACGAATTCGAAGTTGCACAAGCGCACTTCCGGCTTCCCGCCTGCGTCCACCACCAGCTTGCCCGCCGCATCAAAGGATATCAGCAGGTGGTCCGGCTTGAGATTCAGGTCCTCCAATCCGCAGCCGGCCAGCTTGGCTGCCTTGGCCTTCACCAATTCCTCCATCGTCCGGCGCGTGATCAGACCCTTGGCGCAGGCATGTTTCGCATTCATGGACGAGTAGGACGAGCCGTCGTCCGCCGCCAGCAACGCGTCCGGCCCGTTCCAAAATCCCCAGACCGTGATGTAATCATACTCCTTGCGGATGGCCGGCTCCCCGTCCGGCGTGCGCAGATGGGCCAGGGCCAGGTAACGCCGCGCATCGGCCGCGTGCGTCGCCTCGCGCGGGCTGCCCGTCATGTAAATGGCGCGCGGATAGATGGTCTTGATGCCATGGCCGCTCAGGTGCAGCGCCAGCGCGAATTCCTCGAACGGGCTGTTGTACTCGTGCGCCCGGGCCGCGTCCGGCATCGCCCCGCCCCCCTTCAACTGCACCGGATCCCCCATGCGCGACACCCGCCACACCAGGTTGATGTTGTCCTTGGTGCAGGTGCGGAACACCTGGTTGCGCGAGGATAATTTCTTCTTCGGCGTCCGCCGCCAGCGTTCCGGCAGAAAATAACTGAACAGGTCCGGGTCCCGCCCCACCACCCATAACAATCCCCCCGTGCTCTCCGCCCGCCCGAAAACAAAATCCACCCCCAGCAGACTCGTGGCGCGCAGATGGTCCGGCATGGGCTTCCCCGCCACCTCCTCGAACCGCCGCGCCATGTGCGTCAAGTATAGCTTCCGGTTGGCCGTCCGCACCGCCTGCTCGTGTTCCGGCGTCCGCTCCAGCAATTCATAATCCACCAGCCCGTAGGCAAGCTGCCCGTGCCGGTCCCGCAACAACCGCCCGTTCGGCGTTTGCCGCAGAATGATGTGCGCCGGCTTCATGTCGATGACGTGGTAGCCCTTCTGCCGCAATTCGTGCGTCACCAGCCCCGTCGCCTGCGCCAGAAACTCCGCGCTCCGCCGTCCGCTGAACCCGTAGTGCTCGGCCGTCTCCACCGCGTCCAATCCCTTGATCCACCCGAAGAGCAGGACGTATTGCCGCAAAATGTCGATTTCCACTCCCGGATGCTGCGCGATTTTCGCCCGGATTTTGTGTTCCGAGCGCCCCGTCTGCCATAACTGCAGCCTCTTCCCCGGCACGTAAATCGCCAGCGGCAGTTGCGTGCGGATGTGGATGCCGGACGGCCCGAGTTCGCCCTGGCGCAATTCCATCAACAGGGAAAATTCCTCGAAGGGACTGTTGAATTCGGCGTTGATGAACTTGTTCACCGTCAGCGTGTCCAGCGGAACGTCTTCACCCACCCGCGACCATTTGACCACCAGATTCAGGCTGCGGCCGTTGACCGGCCGCGTCGGCAGCCTGTAAACGGTGCCCGTGCCGCTGAGCCGTTTGCGTTCCGCCTCGAACCACTCCGGCGCGAACCAGTTTTCCAGCAGCAGATGCCGCCAGACCAGCGCGCCAAACCGTGTCAAATACAAGTCCCCTTCGTCGCTGGTTTTCAAGTGAATATAATCCACCCCCAGCAGCGACGTCACCGTGCCGCCCGGCGGCGCGTCGGCGGGAAACACTCCCGGCGCGCGCGTCCCGGCCGTTGCCGCCCGGGCCGCCTTCCACGCCTTCACCTCGCCAGTCATGGTCGAAGTGTAGTTCCGGGGCCTGTTGGCGCAAGGTAAGCGGTAAAGGAGGGTCCCCCTGTTGATCGGCGGGTGGCGGTGGTAAAGATGGGGCCATGAAGACATCCAATGGTTCGTTTCTCCGCCGCCGGGCTCCGCGCATTGATGCCACTCGGCGCGCTC
>JBKQUS010000125.1:0-4970 GCA_052325505.1 Limisphaerales bacterium | reverse complement strand
CGCCGACAAAAACAAACAAACCGACTTTGAATTCAAAACGCGAATCATTCATTTGGCAACCTTCTCCTTGAGATCGGAAATCCCGTTGACGAAGCGATAGACGACGGGGTCCTTTGATTGGAAGAGTTCGTCCGGGGTCTGGTCGGCATAAATGCGCCCCTCATGCAGCATCAATATCCGCCGGCTGATGCGGCGCGCGCTGCGCATGTCGTGGGTCACGGCAATGGAGGTGACCTTTAGTTTCTCCACGACGCGAATGATCAGTTGATCGATGGTATCCGCGGCAATCGGGTCCAGGCCGGTGGTCGGTTCGTCGTAAAGCATAATTTCTGGGCGGTAAGCGACGGCCCTGGCCAAGCCCACCCGTTTACGCATGCCGCCGGAAAGTTCAGCGGGCATTTTTTTCTGTGTGCCGCCCAGCCCGACCAAATCCAGCACGTATTCGACGCGTTGGGCGATTTCCTCCGGAGTGGACTTGTGCTCGCGGTTGAGGACGAAGGCGACATTCTCCTCCACCGTCATGGAATCGAAGAGGGCCGCGCTCTGGAACAACATGCCGAACATCCGGCGGATGGGCAGCAGTTCGCGCTCATCCAGCCCCGCGATGTTCCGGCCGTCGATGGCGACCTCGCCGCTGTCGGGCGTAATGAGGCCGACCAGATGTTTAAGCAGGACACTTTTGCCGCCGCCGCTGACGCCGATGATGGAAACGGCCTCCCCCTTTTCGACGGAGAAGGTAACGCCCTGCAATACCGGCAGGGGGCCGAAGCTTTTTTTCAAATCGCGCACTTCGATCATCATTAGGGCAGCAGCCGTTGCAGAAGCAACGTCAGAAAGAAATTACTGATGAGAATGGTGATGGAGGAATAGACGACGGCCTCGGTGGTGGCGCGGCCCACACCCTCGGCGCCGGCGGGACAGTTGAGTCCCTTGTCACACGCCACCACGGCCACGATCGCGCCAAAGATGAAAGTTTTAATCATGCCCGTCAGCATGTCATTCATGTGCGTATAGTGGAGCATGTTGTACCAAATGTAGGTCGAATTGATGCCCAGGAGAAAAACGGCCACGACGTACGCGGCCAGAATGCCCAGACAGATCGACTCCGCGGTCAAGAGCGGCATGACGAGCAACGTGGCCAGGAAGCGCGGCACGACCAGGTAATCGATGGGGTTGGCGGCCAGTGTGCGCAAGGCGTCGATTTGTTCGGTGACGCGCATGGTGCCGAGTTCGGCGGCAATGGCGGCGCCGACGCGACCCGCCACCATCAAGCCAGTCAAGACCGGCCCGAGTTCACTGCCCATGCCGACGCTGACCACGGCGAGGGTGGCGGTGTCCATTTTGACCTTGTGAAACTGGAAGGCGGTTTGGGCGCACAAGACCATGCCGGTGAACGCGCCGGTGATGGCGACGACGGATTGCGATTTGACCCCGATGAAATACATCTGGTAGATGACATCGTTCCATTTCACCCTGGCGCGGCAGAGGGAGGAGAAGATGTCGCGGCAGAGCATGGCACCGCGTCCGACCCCCCCAAACCATTCGCGCGCATATTGAGTTGCCAAAGTCGTCATACGACGCCTGCTAAACTAAGCCGGGCGACCGGCGTTTGCCAACCTGGAAAATCGGCCCATGCTGGATGGGGGCGAAACCCGGTTTTTGACAACCCTTCCGCGAGGAGATGGCCGCCCATTAATTTTTGCATAAAAAATGTTTCAAAATGGTGCGATTAAGCCGGATTAGGTGCGAAAAGGTGCGATTAGGTCGGATTTTTTGAGCCATTAAATCGATTGGGATTAAGATTACGATTAAGATTAGGAATTTTTGACCCCCCCGGTATACCACCCCCCGAGAAATTCTCGATAAATCCGAGAAATCCAAAGGTCTGTTTCAGTTGGAATGGATTGCATGGCAGCAGGTTCCAGCCGAATTGCGGCCAAAAGCCCATTATCCGAGAAAAGTGAGAATTCTCTGATTTTCTCACCGGTTTTGCGACCAAGCGGAAGGATGGCAGAAAGCTGGGGGTCTTTCTGATATTTCTGCCCTGCCCATTTCCGCGGGCGAGCCGCGCGTGAGTTTTCATCCATGTTTTTCCCTTTCCATCATGGCCATTGTTGGTCATTCATTAGCTAAACACTATAGTTAATATATTGTTTCGTCAACTGATTTTTGAAAGAAATTTTAAGGGCTTGCGCGGCAAAGGCTTGGAATGTGCGGGTTGCGCTAAACCCGGTGGTTTTGCGCCACACAACGTCCAGACCACGCATTTCCGGGAAGATTGTCATAGGAATGATTGTCAAGGGAATGGGGAAAAGCGGGGAACAGTCAGAACATCGGTAACACATGACAATGTCGGAACGGAAAGGCGCCTTCAGAATCCGCAGGAAATGAAAGGGGTTGCCGCATTCCCTGGAACGGACTGGCATCGTTGGTGCGTCTTTTGACAACTGCTTGCGGACGGCTTGGACTTGCCCTAATGTCGGCGCATGGGAAAGAAATCAGAGACAAGACCTCGTGAAGCGTCGAGCCTGCGGCCCGGCAAAGCGGGGCGCAGGGCCGCCACCACGCCCAAACAAAGACCTTCCCCGCTTCTCGATACCCGCGTCATTTACTGCGGCGACAATCTCGAACAACTTCAGAAACTGCCCGAGGCTTGCGTTGACCTCATTTACATTGACCCGCCCTTCAACTCCAATCGCAACTATGAGGTGTTCTGGGGCGAGACCCGCGAGAAACGCTCCTTTGAAGACCGGCATGAATCGACCAAGGCTTACATTGACTACATGAGGCCGCGTTGCATGCAGCTTGCCCGCGTCCTCAAAAAGACGGGCAGCTTTTATTACCACTGCGACTGGCACGCCAGCCATTACGTCAAGGTCATGCTCGACCGGATTTTCGGCGAGAATAATTTTCAATGCGAAATCATCTGGCATCGGACTTTGGCCAAAGGTTTGGCCTTCACCGGGTTTCCGAATAACCACGACACGATTTTCTATTATGGCGGCGGCGGTGAACTCACCTTCTCCCGGCCTTACAATCCGTACGACCAGGACAATCTGGACGAAAAGACAGCCGGAAAGTATTCCCACAGGGACGCGGACGGGAGGCTGTATCAATTGGACAATTTGACCAATCCGAACCCAAATCGACCGAACCTCACGTACGAATTTTTGGGGCACACCAAAGTCTGGCGTTGGACAAAAGAGCGGATGCAGGAGGCTTATGAAAACGGGATCGTCGTCCAGCCAAGCCCCGGCGCCGTGCCGCGCATGAAGCGTTACCTCGATGAACAGGAGGGGCGCCCGATTGACAGTGTATGGACTGACATCCCGCCGATCAATTCTCAGGCCAAAGAACGGCTTGGTTATCCCACGCAAAAGCCGCTTGCGTTGCTGGACCGCATCGTCAAGGCGAGCAGCAAGGAAAATGACATCGTGCTGGACGCTTTCTGCGGTTGCGGCACGGCGCTGGTTGCCGCGCACCGGCTTAAACGCCAATGGATCGGCATAGATATTTCGCCGACGGCCTGCCGCGTCATGGCGAAGCGGTTGCGTGACGTTTGCGGCCTGCCGGAAAATGAAACGCTTTGGAAATCGCAGCGCGGCTTCATCGTGCGTGATTTGCCCAAAACCGAGGCTGACTTGCGGAAGTATCCACACTTTGAATTTGAGAATTGGGCCGTCATCGCCCTCGGCGGCATTCCGAACAAGGTCCAGGTCGGCGATATGGGGGTGGATGGCCGGATTTATCCCGTTTCATCCAGCGCCATGCCGCGCAAGAAACAGGAAGGCGAACTGGCATTGAAAGAACGTTGGTATCCGATTCAAGTGAAACAGAAGGACAAGGTTGGTCGCCCGGACATTGATTCCTTTGAAGCCATGATGATGCGCGAGGATTCCGAGAAAGGCTTCTTCGTCGCCTTCGATTATTCCGGTGATGCGCTGACGGAAGTGAGCCAATTCTTCAAGCGCACCGGCAAAATCATCATCCCTCTCACCGTCCGCGAGATTTTGGATGAGGAGATTGCGAGGAAGTTGGCGTGAAAGACGGCCCTGATAAACACAACCCCACAAAGAAGGAACTGAGGCCCGCTGATTATGTTAACATTTTTAAGAAGGCTCTAGCATCTTACGGGAAGGAACATCCTCATTGGCATATTGAAGTGCTTGTCTCATTGATCAAGTGGGGCCTTCTGAATCTCAGACGCTGCATTGAACAAAAACGGAATAGCAAAATCACTTGGGATAACCCGTTTCTTGAATTGCATTACCCTGTGAAATGGGATTGGAAATCCCGTCGTGAAGGAGACAAAGTCCAAGGCAAAGAAATCCTTGGTAAATTCACAAGGCAAAACACTTCAGACATAGCAAAAGGAACGAAAACCTTATCGCAAATGATGACGTATAGGATTTACACCATGGCTCTTGGGCTCTTTACTAACCATGCGCGGTTTGAAAAGCGGGGAAAAGCTTACGTTCCATATCTGGAGAACGAAATCAATTCGCTCATAAGTCAAATTCAAGACAAAGCGGCAAAGCAAGAAACGGTTGAGGAACTTTTTAGACCCTTTTCCATCGGAGCGGAGAGAATTGATGTATCTTCCGTTGACTCGAAAAAGGGCGATCGCCTTGCAAGAAACCTCTCCAGACCAATCGAGCCAATCGGTCAGCGAATGGATATTCCAGGAATTGCATTCAGCGGCGAAGTTAATGGCCGTAAAATTTGGGCCGGGGTGATATTTGAAATCCAACCATTAATTGTGGATTATGACACGAAACGCGCATATTATCCCATTACCATAGGCATTGCTTTTGAGCATAGACTTGTCGGTAATGATCTCGTCTCTTTGAGGCGGACCCCATCCTTTAGACCACGGAGCACTGAAAATAAGCGCGACTTTTACGGCTTGCTGTCACTTCTATTTTTAGTTGTCTGCCGTTCATTCCGAGTTTCAAAACCCTTTCGAAAAG
>JBKQUS010000124.1:0-17827 GCA_052325505.1 Limisphaerales bacterium | reverse complement strand
TCAATCCGTTGATCCATAGGCTCACTCTTTTTCCAAGGCATTGGGGAGCCTACCGGCTCCCAAAGCCTCTTTTAAGTGTTACCTATGTTCTGAACCACCACCGTTACCCATGTTCTGAACCTGCACCGGGAACCAGAAAATCACAGAAAAGCAAAAATGCATAAAGATCCACAAATACGCAGAACGATTGGAACTTCAGCCTTTCGCCAGTCCGTATGGCTCCGCTTGCCCGAGCCCAAGCCTTTGATGCGCAGTGCCTTCCATCAGAAATCACATCTTTTTTGATAATTCTTTTAAAAATCTGTTGACTAAACAATTTGTTAACTGTAATGTTCATCTAATGAAATTGAATAATGGAAAATATGAAAAAGCAAATGCCGGGAGGGAAGTGGAGTGTGCCTGGTGATGGCAATGGAAAGGCCGTTATCATCTTGGATATTGGCGATAATCAGGTGCGAAAACATGAGAATTCTCACTTTTCTCGGATACTGGGCTTTTGGCCGCTTTTTGGTTCGAACCTGCTGCCCTGCAATCCATTCCAACTGAAACAGACCAATGGATTTCTCGGATTTCCCGAGAATTTCTCGGGGGTGTGGTATACCGGGGGGGAGGGTCAAAAAATCCTAATCGTAATCCTAATCCCTTATCAAGGCTGCCAGACAGCTCGGCGACAATCGCTTTGATTTCCGGCCAAAAATATGATTCCAATCAAACCCCGTCGCAGTCAGTCGCAGCCAGTCAAACTCAAATCCGCATGTACTTGCCAAAGCAGCCTTGGCGACGGCGAAGGCGGAGCCAAACCATGATTCGCTTAGTTAAAACGGAATCAAACCAGTGCTCTGGCGGCCAAATTGTATGCAAACATCTATACAGCAACGCCTTGCAAAACAACCAACGGTTGAGCCGGTCATACTACTCAAAGTGAATCAAAGTGATTTTATTTCCATCTGGCTGGCTGCCGAGGTTGTAAAGAATCTCGACAGAAGGCCCCCGCCGTCTTGGCCCACTATCAATTATCCATTCTGGAGAAAATGCCAAGAATTGCTTTCCAACGGGATGCAACGGCGGTAAATGTTTTTTATGACAGACCCGGGTCCCAGCGCAGAGCGCGTGTATAAGGGTATTCCTGTTTCCGCCGGAATCGCCCAGGGTAAGATCTTTGTCCTCACCAAAGCCAAAGCCGTCGTTCCCAGATACGACGTGCCGGAGGCGGAACTGCCGCAGCAAATCGAGCGCCTGCACCAGGCACTGGTCCTGACCCGGCAGCAGATCGTCGAGGTGCAGGGCAAGGTCAGCAAAGCCTTGAACGCCAAGGACGCCAGCATTTTCGACGCGCATCTGCTGGTCCTGGAAGACCCGATGCTGGTGGAATCGGTCACCACCCTGGTTAATACGCAGAAAATCAACATCGAGGCCGCTTTCCAAGAATTTGCCGACAAATATGCCGCGACCCTGAGCGCGATTGACGACGCGTATTTGCGCGAACGGGCCGCCGACATGCGCGACGTCACTTCGCGCATCATGGCTAATTTGCTGGGCCACCCCCATGAGCAAGCCCTGCGGGATTTGCGCGAACCGTGCATCGTGATCAGCGAGGATTTGTCGCCTTCGGAAGTCGCCCTGCTGGACAAGAAGATCATTCTCGGCTTTGCCACCAACGTGGGCAGCAAAACATCCCATGCGGCCATCATGGCCCGGTCGTTGCAAGTGCCGGCCGTGGTCGCGTTGAAGGATGCCAGCCAAAAGATCAAGACGGGCGCCACCGCATTGCTCGACGGCTACACCGGCTCCATCATTGTCAACCCCACGGACCAGACCCGGTTCGAATACGGGCAGATGGTGCGGCGGCAGGCCTCGCTCGAGGACAAACTGCGCGAAATCAAAGACCTGCCCGCCACCACGCTCGATGGGCAAAGCGTCGTTCTTTCGGGCAACATCGAAAAGGCCGGCGATAGCGAGGCCGTCAAGTTGTTTGGCGCGGAAGGGGTGGGCTTGTTCCGCACGGAATATCTCTTCATTAACCGTGACTCGCTGCCGACAGAGGAGGAACAATACAACTCCTACCGGCGCGTCGCCGCGGAGCTGAAGCCGGCCCCGGTCATCATTCGCACGCTCGACCTGGGCGGGGACAAATTTCTGTCACACTTGCAGATTCCGCCGGAGATGAACCCTTTCCTGGGATGGCGGGCCATTCGATTCTGCCTGGAGGAGAAGGAAGTTTTTCGCGCGCAACTCCGCGCCATTTTGCGGGCCAGCGCCGAGGGCAACATCAAGATCATGTATCCGATGATTTCCGGCTACGGCGAAGTGGAAAAGGCCAATGCGCTGGTCGAGGAATACAAGGGTGAATTGCGCGCCGAGAAGGTGCCTTTCGATGAACACATCGAAATCGGCGCCATGATCGAAATCCCGTCCGCCGCCGTCGCGGCCGACACCCTGGCCAGCCGCGTCAAATTCTTCAGCCTCGGCACCAATGATTTGATCCAGTACTCCCTGGCGGTGGATCGTTTGAACGAACGGATTGCCCACCTCTATGAACCGACCCACCCGGCGGTGATGCGCTTGATCAAATTGACCGTCGATGCGGCCCATAATCACGGCATCTGGTGCGGCGTGTGCGGCGAAATGGCCGGCGACCCCTTCATGACACCGCTCCTGCTGGGGCTGGGCGTCAACGAATTGAGCGTTGCCCCGGCGTGTTTGCCCCGCATCAAATTTCTCGTGCGGCGGCTGAAGATGGCGGAGGCCAGGGAATTGGCGGAGTTCGCCTTGCATTGCGAGTCGGGCAAGGAGATTATGGAGCATTCTGAGGCGCTGGCCAGAAAGGTTGCGCCGAGCTTGTTCGAGATCCAGAATTGAAACCATGAAAGTGCTTATTTTGGCCGCCGGTTATGCGACCCGGCTTTATCCTCTCACGCTGACCCAACCCAAACCCCTCCTGCCGGTCGCGGGGCAGCCCATGATCGACTATGTGTTGGACAATCTGGCGCCCATCGGCGGCATCGACCGCGTCTATGTCGTGACCAATGCCAAGTTTGCCGGCGCGTTTCAGGATTGGTCCGGGCACTATCGCGCCACCAAGGCCAAGCTCGACTTCACCATCGTCAACGACGGCTCGACCGATGACAGCAACAAACTGGGCGCCATCGGGGACATGAATCTGGTCATTACCCGGGAAAAGGTGGATGACGATCTCTTGGTGGTGGCGGGGGACAATCTTTTCAGCGAAAGCCTGCAGGATTTCGGCCGGTATTGCCGCGAGAAAAAGGCGCCGGTCCTGGCCGTTTATGACGTGGGCAATTTGCAGGAAATCACCAAGTATAATTCCATCTCCATTGATGCTGCGGGCAAAATCACCTTCTTCGAGGAGAAGCCCAAGAACCCCACCAGCACCCTGACGGGCATTGCCCTCTACTATTATCCCAAATCGAGCCTGCCGTTCATCCGCCAGTACGTGGCCGAGGGGAACAATCCCGATCAGCCGGGGCGATTGGTGCAATGGCTTTACCAGCGCACGCCGGTGTACACGTGGCGCGTGCCGGGCATTTGGTTTGATATCGGGGCCAAGGAAAGCCTTGAGGAGGCCAACACGATTTTTGCCAAACTTCGGTCTGCAGCGAAGAAATAGATCCGATCTGTCACGCTTCCGAAACAGCGCTGTGCGCGGGCAGTTGCTTTGCGGTGGTGGGCGGGTTCCGGCTTAACCAAATCAATAACGCCTCGATTTTCTCCTTGGAATACTCGCCCATCAGGCAGATTTGAATCCAGTTGCGCCGGCGCAAGTAATCGCTGTTGTAACTGAGCATGAACCCCGCCTTTTGCAATTTTTGGCCGAAGTCCGATGAGTTCTGTCCCGTTGGCAACACGATGGTCACCACTCCCGGCATGGCCTCGGCGTCGGTGGCGAGCAGGCGGAAACCCAGTTCGCGGAGCCGCGCGCGCAATCGGATCGAAACCTCTGCCACGTCCGCGAATTTCCGTTCCCAATCCGGCTGCCGGACAGCGGCGTCCAGGGCCTGCACCAGATTGGAGGAGTGGGTGAAGGCGATGCCCTGATGCTCCGCATACCAGCCCAGGTCCAAATAACGCGGCAGGGCGGTGTTGGAGGCAATGGCATGATTGTAATAAACCATGCACAATCCGGGATAGCCCGCCAACCCCTTGCCGCTGGCGCCCGAGGCCAGATAAATTCGTTCCAGGTTGACTGGCACAAGCCCAATGGAACTGATGCAATCGGCGCAGACTTTGATGCCCCTCTTGGCGCACAGGGATTGCAGGATGGGCAGCGGATTCAACATGCCGGTGGAAGTTTCAGAATGGACGCACCAAAGCCAGCCCACCGCCGGGGAGCGCGACAGGAACTGCTGCACCGCATCAAGATCGAAGGCCTGGCCCCACGGGAATTTCAGGGTGTCGAACGTCAGCCCGAAGCGTTTGGCATGGTCCGTCAGGCGTTCCCCAAATTCGCCATTGCTCAGGATCACGCCGGGTTTCTTTTCCAGGGTCAACTGCGCGGCCACCGCGTCGTTGGCCAGCGTCCCTGAACCGAGCAATATCTGCACATTGCAGGCGCGAACCAACTGGCAGAGCCGGCCCCGCGTCTTCTGAAAATCCGCGATGAAGAAATCCGAGCGATGCGACTCGGGCGCTCGCTCGAAGGCCTTGCGCACCTGGAGCGGGATGGTGACCGGCCCGGGCAGAAAACTGACCGGACGATGCGGCCGCAAAGGCTGGCGCAGAAAAATCTCGGCCTGCTTCTCAAATTTCTCCAGGGTCAGATACATGGGCTGGAACATCGCCTCGCCCTTGCCGACCTGCGGGCCAAAGGGCACAAAACCCAGGTGCCGGTACAACCGTTGCTGCCGGGTCGTCCCGGAAATGACCCCGAGATCGTAACCATGCTCGATGCCGAACTGCCACATCAAGGCTGTCAACCCGCGGAAGACCTGGCCGTTGCGGAATTCTTTTTCCACCGAGAGCAGGCGGATTTCACAGGCGCGCCGTCCGGGCGGAAGATAGGCGTCCAAGTCGGGCAGCTTCTGGTCCAGCGAGAAGGGGCGGCGGCCGCGGGCGGCCACCATGCCGACGACCTGATCGCCGCACAGGCAGACCAGGTAGGTGTTCTCGGCATGAAATTTATCGACCAGGCGGGGCGTGCTCGACGCTTGATGCTGGGGAATTTCCTCCACGAACGTCCTGTAATTGAGTGCGTGAACTTGTTCAAATTCCCACTCCTCGGTGGCGACTTTGAATTGCAGGGGGTGTGCGCTCATAGTTTAGTTCTGTGCGGAAGGGGTCAGGATTTCGCGATTAAGACACAAACTGCCATTGGCAACAAAGCATGGCCCACAGAATGCAACGCCAATGCCCTGCGTGTCAACGTAAACTTCCCGTCAATTTTGCCCATTGTTTCTTCCAACCATGCCATAAACCTTGGCCGCCAAATATACTCCACCATACACGAGTAGCATGATGATACAATTTCATACAGGGGAATCTTTCCGGTTTAAAGCCCAAAATGCAAAGATTTGCGCCAAAAAAAGCCGCCGCAAAAAGCGCGCCGCGGCCAATAAGTTTTCTTGCGTCGTCCGGAGTTTTGTTTACACTGGCTCCGGATCGGGGGTTAAATTGAGGTAATACCATGCCGCAAAAAGCACGGATGTCAGTCAATTCAAGCAATGTCCTCTCCGTCATCATGGGCGGGGGACAGGGCACGCGGTTGTTCCCTCTTACCCGGGACCGTAGCAAACCGGCCGTGCCCCTCGCCGGCAAATACCGGCTGGTGGATATTCCCATTTCCAACTGCATAAATTCCGGGCTGAAACGCATCTATTTGTTAACCCAGTTCAATTCCGCCTCGCTGCACCGCCATATTTCGCAATCTTACAAGTTCGACCATTTTTCCGGCGGGTTCGTCGAGATTCTCGCCGCCGCGCCGACCTTGAATTTATCCGACTTGTCATGGTACCAGGGTACGGCGGATGCGGTGCGGAAGAATCTGCTCCATTTCCTCAATCACGATTTTGATTACCTTTTGATCCTGAGCGGCGATCAGCTTTACCGGATGGACTTCCGGCAGATCATCGCCCAGCACGCGGAAAGCGGGGCGGACATCACCATCTCCACCATTCCAGTCTCCCGCGATCAGGCGCAGAGCGTGGGCATCATGCAGATCGATGAATCCTTGCGCATCAAACGGTTTGTCGAGAAGCCCAAGGAGGCGGCGCTGCTCGATTCCTTGCGCCTGGACCCGGCGGTGGCCGGACAGATCGGCATCGAGAAGGGCGGCGAGTATTTCCTGGCATCCATGGGCATTTACCTTTTCAAGCGCGACGTCCTCTTGAAGTTGCTCGACAACGCGCTGACCGATTTCGGCAAGCACATCATCCCGGCCGCCATTGAGTCGCAATCGGTCCACGCCTATATTTTTCAAGGGTATTGGCAGGACGTGGGCACCATCCGGTCCTATTTTGAGGCGAACCTGGATTTGGTGGCGGAATTGCCGCGGTTCAATTTCTTCGACATGAGCGCACCGATTTTCACGCGGCCGCGCTTTTTGCCGGCGTCTAAGATCAACGGGGCGGAGATCAATCACGCCGTCATTTCCGACGGCTGCATCATCAACCGCTGCAAAATCAACGACTCCATCATCGGGGTGCGCAATACGATCAACGAAGGCTGCGACATCAACCGCACCATCTTGCTGGGCTGTGATTATTACGAATCGGATATTTCCATCCGCCAGCATGAAGGGCGCGGTGTGCCGCGCATTGGCGTGGGCCGCAACACCCACATCGACAATGCCATCGTCGATAAGAATGCGCGCATCGGCGACAACTGCCGCATTTCACCGCAGGGCAAACCGGAAAAAGTGGACCATGAGAATTATTATATCCGGGACGGGATTGTCATTATTCCCAAGAATGCCGCCATTCCCCATGGCACGGTGATTTAAGGGCCGGCGTCATTGTCATCATGAATGATTCACCCCTCTGGAACTCGCTCCGGAAGGCGTCCCGTCTGACCCTGATTGCCGGGCCGTGCGTCATCGAGAACGAGCGGCTGTGCCTGCAAGTCGCCGCCTCGTTGCAGAAGACCTGCCGGGCTTTGCGCATCAATTATGTTTTCAAGGCCAGTTTCGACAAAGCCAATCGATCCTCGGGCCAATCCTTTCGCGGGCCGGGGCTGAAAGAGGGGTTGGAGATTCTGGCCGGGGTGAAGCGCCGACTCGGCCTGCCGGTGTTGACCGATGTTCATGCGGAGGAGCAGGTGGCCTGCGCCGCCGGGGTGGTGGACATCCTGCAAATCCCGGCATTTCTCTGCCGCCAAACGGATTTGATCACCGCCGCGGTGCGCACGGGCAAAATCGTCAATTTGAAAAAGGGCCAATTCCTGTCGCCGGAGGAAATGGGGCAGGTCGTGCGGAAAGCCGCCGGCGCAGGGGGCCGTAAACTCCTGGTGACCGAGCGCGGCACGACCTTTGGTTACAACAACTTGGTGGCGGACATGCGTTCCATTCCGATTATGAAAGGGTTCGGGTATCCAGTCATTTTTGACGCGACGCATTCCGTGCAGTTGCCGGGGGCGGGCGGGGACCGTTCGGACGGCCAGCGGCAATTCGCCCCGGTGCTTGCGCGCTGCGCGGTGGCGGCGGGTGCAGACGGTTTGTTCATCGAGACGCATCCGGATCCGGCCCGCGCCTTGAGTGACGGTCCGAATATGATTCCGCTGCGTCAAATGGCCCCGCTGCTGGCCGGCTTGGTCAAGCTTCACGCCGCGATGCGGGCTTTGCCGGCGACGCCATGAGAGCCTTCTGCCTGCTTGTCCTGTCTCTGGCCGGCGGCCTCTTGTTTACCGCGCGGGCGCAGGTGCCGCAGGGTGCCCAGTTGCGCCAGCATCCTTCCTGGAGCTCTTATCGCGAAACGGCCGCGGGCAAAAAGCTGGATTCTGTCATCACGGGCGCTAGCGCCTCCGATCTTGATGCCTACCACGTGCTGGTCAATCAATTCGAGTTGAGAAGTTTCCACAATGGCGATCCCAAACGGGTGCAACTCATCGCGCAAGCTCCGCAATGCAAGGTGGACGTGTCTCAGAACGTCGCGGCGTCAGACCCGGGCCCGTTGCAAATTTTCACGCCGACGACCAATCTCTTCGTCCAGGGCGTGGGCTTCCTTTTCACCCAAACCAACCACCTTCTGATTATCTCCAATCAGGTGGAAACGCGGGTGCTCAAGTCGCTCTTGAGATCGTCGATGCTGGCCGCCCCGCTGACCAATGCCGGGGCTGAGGCGGGCCAGGTGGTGAAAGTTTTTGCCGAACACGGCTGGTTCGATCTGGACTCAAATGTGGTTGATTACGCCGGGAACGTCCACATGATCGATCCGCAATTGGACATGACCTCCGATCTGCTGACCATTCGTTTTACCACCAACGGCGCGGTGGAAAGCATTCTGGCCCGGCAGAACGTGGTCCTGACCACGACCAATAATGGCCGTGCCACCGGCGCAACCGGCCTTTATTATGTGACCAACGGCAACGAAATGATGCAACTGACCACCGACGCCGCCTGGCGCAACGGCGACGAAGAAGCCAGGGCCAATGAGTTTACCTACGACAGCACCCGGCATCTTTTGACCGGCATTGGCCACGTCAGGGTGGATTGGCCCAATGTGGAACCGAATGCGCAGACCCGCGCCACCAACTCGACCGGCCTGCTGGCGGGCACCAACGGCTTCCGCAAACTTTTCGCCGATTTCGCCACCCTGCAATTCCCGCCCACCAACGGCCCGGTGGAAAGCATGTTGGCCCGAGGCAATGTCATCATCGTCAATCAAGCCGATCAAAGCAGCGCCATGGCCGATCAAGCGGTGTATGAAAAAGTGGATGACCGCGTTGAATTGACCGGCAATCCCGTCTGGTGGAATAACGACATGGAAGTCAAAGCGCAAACGCTTTCGGCGGAATTGGGCGGAAAGATTTATCACGCGCGCACGAACGCCCGCTTCAAAATGCGCACCGGCGGAGGCGCCGCGAACCAGCCCGTTTCCGCTCCCGGACGTTCCGCCAATCAATGGCTTTTTGTTGCCTCGGACGACATGGAATACCGGACCAACCAGGCCCGCTTTTCCGGGAACGTCCAATCCCGGCTCGTCGAAAATGGCCGGTTGCGGGACATATTGAACTGCCGTCTGCTGACCCTCGGGCTGACCAACAACCAGGTGGAAAGCGCGTCCGCACGCGACAACGTCCATGGTGAAACGGCGCCCGACGCGTCCGGGCTCGTCAAAACCATCACGTGCGAGCAGCTCAACGCCTGGCGCTGCGTCCAGACCGGTTTGATGAGAAGCGTCGATGCCCACACCAATGTGGTCATCGAAGACAAGGGGACAGGCCCCGGCGCGCCGTTTAACAAGTTGACGGCCGACACGGTCACGGCGCAATTTTCGTCGGTGACAAATCAAATCGAACAAGCCGAGGCCTGGCCGAACGTTGTTCTTGACCAGTCCAAGGGCGGCCACAAAATCCATGCCACGGGCCGCCGCGCCGTCTATACGGCCGGCGTCAACGACCGGGTCACACTGACCGGCGCTCCGGTGGCGCGGAGAGACAACTACCTGATTACCGGTTCCGACCCTTTGATCTGGCTGCCCAAGTCGAACTACTTCCAGGCTTTTGGCCTGTATAAAATGGATCCCATCACGGTGGCCGCCAGCACAAAATAATCACAGGCTATGAGTCAGACGACAACCGAGTCCACCGCGCCGCCCCCTTCAGGCAGCTTGCTTTCCACGGACAATCTGGCCAAGTCCTACCGCCAGCGGCGCGTGGTCAACGGCGTTTCCATCGAGGTCAATGCGGGCGAAATTGTGGGTTTGCTCGGCCCCAACGGCGCGGGCAAGACGACCACGTTCAACATTGTCGTCGGCATCGTCAAACCGGATGAAGGCAGCGTGCGGTTCCTGGAGAGGGACATCACCCGCGTGCCCATGCACCAACGGGCGCGCCTGGGCATCGGTTACTTGACACAAGAACCGTCGGTCTTCCGCAAGCTGACGGTGGAAGAGAATATCCTGGCCATTTTGGAGACCTGCCCCATGAGCGCGGAGGAACGCGCTTTGCGACTCAAGTCCCTGCTCGACGAGCTGGATCTGGCGCGGCTGGCGACAAGCAAGGCCTATCTGCTCAGCGGCGGTGAGAAACGGCGTTTGGAAGTCACGCGCGCGCTGGTCACCAGCCCGAAATTGCTCCTGCTGGACGAACCATTCAGCGGCATCGACCCCATTGCCGTCTATGAAGTGCAAAAAATCGTGCGGCGGCTGAAAGAACGGGGCCTGGGCATCCTGATCACCGACCACAACGTGCGCGAGACCTTGAAACTGGTGGACCGGGCCTATCTGATCCATCATGGCGATGTCATTTACAAAGGCCTCGGCGAAGAAATGGTCAACGATCCAAAAGCGCGGGAAATATATCTGGGGCCAGAATTCAATCTTTGACCCCGCGTTTTCCGTCTCCTAATTTGCCTCCACCTTCCCCCGCCTTCTCCTTGACTGGAAGCTGTTTCTGCGGGATAAGTAATCCTCCGATGGCCGACGAACAGCCCACAGCAAATCCCGGCCTGCCCGAAAGCGAAGCGTCAGCCTATCTGGCCGCCGGTTTTCTGGTGGGAGGCGGACGGTTCAGTCTGTTGCGCGAGTTGGGCCGCGGCGGCATGGGTTTGGTGTGGCTGGCTCGTGACGAACGCCTCATGGCGCCGGTGGCCCTGAAATTCCTGCCCGGGGCGGTGCGGGCCAATTCTGTCGCCCTGAATGATCTGCGCCAGGAAACCCAAAAAAGCCGCATGCTCAGCCACCCCAACATCCTCCGCATTTACGATCTCTACGAAGCCCCGGGCGAACCGGCCTTTATCTCCATGGAGTACGTGGATGGCCCCAGCTTGTGGACCTTGCTCGCCCGGCAACCCAAGGGCTTCTTTTACTGGGATTATTTAAGGCCGATCGTCAACCAATTGTGCGAAGCCCTGGACTATGCCCACAGCGAAGGGGTCATTCACCGCGACCTCAAACCCGCCAACATGCTGCTCGACGAACGGCAACGTTTGCGGCTGGCGGATTTCGGAGTGGCCTCCTGGGCCTTCGCCTCTCCTGTCCACGATACCGAACGCCATCGTACCAGCGGAACTCCCGCCTACATGAGCCCCCAACAGATCGAAGGAAAAGTAGCGAGCGTGACGGACGATATCTATGCGCTGGGGGCAACGC
This sequence comes from Limisphaerales bacterium, assembly GCA_052325505.1. Lineage (GTDB taxonomy): Bacteria > Verrucomicrobiota > Verrucomicrobiia > Limisphaerales > Palsa-1400 > DASRLE01. The sequence continues at coordinate 6,566 of JBKQUS010000124.1, read as the reverse complement.
TGTATGAACTGTTGAGCGGCCATCCGCCGTTTTATCAGAACGACATTGGCTACCAGGTCCGCACCGTCCTGGCCACGCCGCTTTCAGAACGGCTGGCCGATTTGGAGGTGGAGAACGATGTGCCGCCCGCCGTTGCCGCCATGATCATGGCCTGCCTCTCAAAAAATCCCGAAAAACGCCCGCAAAGCGCCCGCGCCGTCGCGGACTGGATCGGCTTGACGGATTCGACGGCGCCCATCGCCAACTTTGACCCTGCCGTGTTTAACGCTCCTGCGGCAACCCCGCCGGCCAAAGAATTAAGGAAAACCACCTCCGTGCCGCTGCCGGCTCCGGCGATCGCTGCGCCCACCGCCAGGGTCCTTGAGTTGGCGCCGACAACTCAGATCGACGCGCCGCCAATTACGGGGGAGAATCCGACGCGCCGTCGTCTCGTGATGCTCGCCGGCTCCGCGGCATTGGGATTGCTGGCGTGGCTGGCGTGGGAACAACTCATCCCGAAGATGCCTGATTTCCCCACTGGTCTTTCCGCGCCCAGGACCAACACCGCCAGTTCGCCCGGCGTGATCGCCGGCACGGCCGCCGCCACCCCGGCCCCGAGCGTGGCCCCGGCGCCGGTTATCAACAATGTTCCTGTTAGTATCGAATTGGGCGTGGCCAATCGCGAGAAAGGATTGCGGGAAGTGACGGGAGTAGAGGACCTGCCCACCCTGCCCGCGAACATCGGCGGCAAGGAATGCCGCCGTCTTCAAGGCCGCCCGCGCGCGCGTTGCTACTTCCAGATTCTGCCGGCATTTAAACATCCGGGGCTGATGAACGCCAGGGTTCAGGTCGAATTCTACGCCGTGGCGCCGGGTATGATGCAAATCCAGTTCGACGGATCTGCCCGGGAAATGCCTCAATACACCGGCGGCGGTAGAACCAATTTCGAGGGCGGAGCCAACTGGCAAACCGCCACTTTCAAGCTGAACAAAGCGGTCTTTCGCAATGGTGAAAGGGGCGGCGCGGATTTCCGGCTGACCACGTCGTCCCGGGAACTTTATCTCCACAGTGTCATCGTGTTGTTCGACAAGTAGATCTCAATGGCTTTTTCCCAATCTCAACGGGCGCCGGCCGCAAGCGCGGCCAGGATCTGTTCAGCGGCAGCGCGGGGGCTTTTGGCCGCGCAAATGGGCCGCCCAATAACCAGCCAATCCGCCCCCGCGGCCATCGCTTCGGCCGCGGCCATGGTCCGCTTCTGATCGTCGGGCGGGCTGGTTCCATCGCGGATTCCGGGGACCACCAATTGTATCTCGCAGGGAATGAGTTGCCGCAAACCGGCTGTTTCCCGGGGCGAACAGACCAGCCCCCGCAGCCCGGCTTGAACGGCGAGGGCCGCCAAACGTTCGACTTGACGACTCGTGTCCGCTGGCAGACCAACTTCGCTCAAGGCCGGGCCGTCCATGCTCGTGAGGACGGTGACGCCCAGCACCAGCGGCGGCGCCCGGCCCAGGGATTGGGCCGTGTCCTGCGCGGATTGTTCGGCCGCCTTCAGCATGGCCGTCCCGCCGCCGGCATGGATGGTCAGCATTTGCACGTCAAGCCGCGTGGCGGCGGCGACCGCCCGGGAAACGGTGTTGGGAATGTCGTGAAATTTCAAATCAAGGAAGACAGCAGCCCCCGTTTCCCGGATTTTATTTACAATCCCGGGGCCCGCCGCCGCGAACAATTCGCTGCCAATCTTCAAGCCGCCGACGACCGGGGCCAGCTCGCGCGCCAAAGCCAATGCAGCTTCCGCGGACGGAACATCCAGCGCGGCAATAATTGGGTTTCGCATGGGACCGACGCGTTATGAATATTTCTTGGAGAATCTTTTGGACGATTGTGTTTCAGCGGCCGGTGGCGGCTTTTCACCGGGCAATTCTGGCTCGGCGACGGGCGTTTCCTGCTCGTCCGTGACGGGCGCGGCTGGCGCCTGTTCCGCCGGGGCGGGGGCCGGGGCGGCTTGGGGATGATTGACTGCTTCGACAAAAGCCATGCGCAGGTTGGTCAGGCTTTGTTTCAAAATGGTTTCCTCCTGTTTATTCAGGTTGCCTTTGGTTTTGACTTCGAGCATTTCCAGTTGATCGATAAAATAGCGGGCGTGTTCGAGATCCTGGGACATCTGGCCTGTTTGCGGATGAGGCATCTGTCCCAGGAAAATCAAGGCCATGTTGGTGTGCTGCATGACCAGATGGGCGAACATGGCCGAGTTCATCTGTTCGCGGCTGGCGGCGGTGCCGGCGTCCGGAGTGGAAGTGGAATCATTCATTTTGATTTTGATTTTCGATGTTGCCTGATTTGCTCCATCAGGAAATGAATTAAATGCTTCAAACGAGGCTCAATTTCAATCGTCTCCAGAATGGTCTGGCGCTCATCCGGCTCCGGCAACAGGGTGCCTGAAATCAGGTCGGCCACATGGTCCGGATCACTCAGTTTGTCCAGACAGGTGATGATCTCTTTGATGGAGCGCACTTTGGGCGCGTTGGGCCGGGCCTGCATGCCTTGCCGGATTCTCTCGGAAACCAGGTCGCGCACTTTGGCCATGAGGGCGTCAATGGCGACGCTGTCGCGGGAGGGCGTCGCCAGCATCCGTATTTCACTGACGCGAAAGGGCTTCTGGCAAACCGTTTTGGTCAGCTCCACCCGGCTGATGCCTTGCACAATCAAATGGGATGTGCCATCCGGATTGTCCACGCAGACCCGGATCAGCCCCAGGCCGGCCACGGTGGACGGGCAATCGCGGTCAAACCCGCGCTTCTGCATGGAGATGACGAACATGCGGTGGGAATGCAGGCTTTCCGCCAGCATCCGGCGGTAACGCCGTTCGAAAATATAGAGAGGAAGGAGGGCCGTGGGCAGCAGCGTTTCACTGGGCAGCGTCATGACCGCGACCTCATTCGGAATATCCATGAACATTAATGTATGCTCTGGCGTCTATTAATCAAGATTGACATGGGAGCTTGCCAAACCGCGGACAATCGGCGCATTCTCCCTCTATGAAAGATAAGGCACCAATCATTATTCTGATCATCGTCGCCATTGGGCTGGGTGTGGCGCTCATCGTCGTCAGCAACAAGGCGAAGGAAGACAAGGACCAGGCTGATAGCAGCATCAAGACGCTCTCCAACAATTGGACCAGCGCGCGCGCCAGCCTGGATGAACAGCAAACCGTCAACCGCGCTCTGGAGACCAACCTCGCGGCCACCAAGGTGGAGTTCTCCAACAAGCTTGCCGCCAGGGATCTCCAACTGGCCGGCACCGCGGCTGATCTCGCCAAGGCCCAGGCCCAAGCCAAGGCCCAGGCCGACGCCGCCGCCGCTGAAATAGCGCAAAAGGACAAGAAAATTGCCGAGCTTGAAAATCAAAACCAGGCTCTCGACAAGGAGTCCTCCGATTTGCGCGGGTCGATCTCCAATCTCGAAACCCAGATCACCCTGACCAAAAAGAAGCTCGATGCCTCGGAAGGTGACCGGACCGCGCTGATCAAGGAATTGAAGGAGTTGCAGGCGAAGAAGGACGAGTTGGAGAAGAAATTCAACGATCTGGCCGCCCTAAAGGAGCAGGTTCACATGCTCAAGGAACAATTGTCCATCGCGCGGCGGTTGGATTGGATTCGCCGGGGCATTTATGAAGCTTTGGAGGAAAGAGGCGGCCAGCGGCTCATGCATCCGGCGCCTCCTCCGCCCCCAGAAACCAATGCCCCCCTCAAAGTGGAACTCCGGCAAAGCGGCGGCGTCAAAATCTTGGCGCCGGCCCCCACCAATAGTTCCCATTAACGGCCCCCGGTTTCTTGAACACTGCCGCGCATTTGATTGATTCGCATGGGCGCGTCCTGCGCGACCTGCGCGTCAGCGTCACCGACCGGTGCAACTTCCGGTGCCTGTACTGTTTGCCGGAGACGGAAGCGGCCGCCCTGTTCCACCAGAACCGTTTTCCGGCTGCGCCGGAAGGCGCCACCCGCCTGACGCGCCCGTGGCAGCCCCATCAACACATGCTCACCTTCGAGGAGATCGAACGCGTCGTGCGGGTTGCCGTCGGCTTGGGCATTGAGAAGGTGCGCCTGACCGGCGGGGAACCGCTCCTGCGCCCGCAAATCGAAAAGCTGGTCGGCATGATCGCCTCCATCCCGGCGGTGCGCGATCTGGCCATGACCAGCAACGGCTTTCTCTTTGTCCAGAAAGGACGGGCCTTGCGCGACGCCGGCTTGCGGCGCATCAGCTTCAGCCTGGATTCACTCGACCGGGAGAACTTCAAGAAAATCACCGGACGAGACGGCCTGGCAGCGGTGCTGGAGGCCATTGACCTGGCGCAGAAACTGGAGTTGCATCCCGTCAAGATCAATGCGGTCATCATGCGCGGCATCAACGATCACGAAATCGAAGCGCTGGCCGATTTTGCCGCCGCGCGCCGCCTCAACCTGCGTTTCATCGAGTTCATGCCGTTGGACTCAGGCCGGGCTTGGCACAGGGACTTGATGGTTCCAGGGCGGGAAGTCCTGCAGAGATTGCAACAGCGCTTCGCGCTCCAACCGTTGGTTTCCCTGAACCCGTCGGAGACGGCCGTGCGGTGGGCTTTGCCTGATGGCCGGGGCGAAATCGGCATTATCGCTCCCGTCAGTGAACCTTTCTGCGGACATTGCAACCGGCTCCGCCTCACGGCCGACGGCAAGATCCGCACCTGCCTTTTCAGCGTGGTGGAACACGACCTCCGGGGCCTGATGCGTTCCGGCGCGGATGAAGCCAGTGTGCAGAGTTTTCTCCATTCCGTCGTCTGGCAAAAGGAACCCCGCCATCACATCGGCGAGCCGGAATTTGTCCAGCCGGAGCGCACCATGAGCTGTATCGGCGGTTAGGATTTCCCATTTCGTTTCAAGTATATGCCCACCTACGAATACATCTGCGCCAAGTGCGCACATAAGTTTGAAAAAATGCAGCGCATCACGGCCAAGCCGTTGACCATTTGTCCCAAGGATGTCTGCCCGAAAAAGCCCTGGGGGAAAGGGAAAGTCAAACGAGCCATTAGCACGGGCGGCGGTTTGATTTTTAAGGGAAGCGGATTCTACGAAACGGATTACCGGAGCGAAAAATACAAGGCCGCCGCCAAAAAAGATGCCGGCACCGCTTCCGGCTCCTCGTCCGAAGGCGCAAAGAAGGAAGCCAAAACCCCTGCTTCCACCGCCTCAACCGCAACGGCCAGTCCTCCCCCTGCCCCGGCGGCTCCGCCGAAAAAGGATTAGAGCGGTTGCGGGAAGCGGCGCGTCTGTTCTGCTGTCAGTCAACACTATTTAACCGCGAGCGCCTTGTCAATTTCATTGATCGCCCGGTGGATGTGCGGCTGCTCCACCCCCTTGCCCTCCATGATCAGGCTCTGCAGAATTTGTCTGGCTTCCTGGAGCCGGCGATCCGATTTCCATTGCGCCTCTTCAGGGTGGTCTTTGCCATGGAATTCGACCCCCAGGACTTCGGCCGCCTTTTTGATCGCATGCAAGGCTTCGACGCGATGTCCGTGATAATCAGCCTTCGCGTGCTCCAGCAGGTGGTAGGCGTGCTCCAGCTTGTCAATCCTGGCTTGTTCCCATTTGATTTGCTGCAATGGGAGCGATTGAACGGCGCTTGCGTCCGCGTTTTGCAAGGGCGATGCGGCTGCATGGCCGTTGCTGGCGCCACACGCTAAAAGCGCGAGGGCCGCCGCCGCCGAGATTTGAACCGATAAAGAATATAGTTTCATAGATCAATTTCCTGTCTTCCTTGTCTCTAATTAGCGCGGCAAAATAGCACCCGCCGGGGTGAAGTCAAACAAGAATCCTGCCGGTGTCAATACGTCAACTGCACTCCCAAGTAGCCCTGAAACGTCGGCGTGCTCGACTGCGGCCCGTTGATGGACCGCCCAGCCGATCCGATCAAGGCGACGTGCTCCGTCAATGCCCGCCGGAAACCGAGGTTGAAGGTCAGTCCGTTGTCCCCGCCGGTCGAATACTTTCAAAGAGGATCAACACCAACTCTGCGTTCGACTATCTCCCCCCGACGGTCAACAAATGCGTGCGTTTCTTGAGGGTACGCAAGGTGGCAAAAATAACGAACCCGCCGATGAAAATGCCAAACCATACAGGATCGAGCTTTAAACGTCTTTCGACGATGGAATCGCCGATCAAGTCCAGCAGAAAAAACACCGCAATGATCAGGAAAAATGCATTGTACTCGCGTTGCAGCACCGTCCGCCAGCAGAACGGAACTGGCGAGGACCGCCATCCGTGGAATTTCGGAATGAACGCGGGCGTGACTGCCCCCCATTGTTCGAACACCTCGCCAAATCGTGCGCGCAGGAAAGCTTCCTCGGCCAGCATGATGCGCTCATAATAAAGCGCATAAATGCAGGAGACCAACAGTACTAGCCACCAGACGTGAAACTCCGTCGTGAAACCGTGAGGCGGACCCCATCCTTTAGACCACGGAGCACTGAAAATAAGCGCGACTTTTACGGCTTGCTGTCACTTCTATTTTTAGTTGTCTGCCGTTCATTCCGAGTTTCAAAACCCTTTCGAAAAGAGA
>JBKQUS010000123.1:0-4147 GCA_052325505.1 Limisphaerales bacterium | reverse complement strand
GCGCGCCGAGTGGCATCAATGCGCGGAGCCCGGCGGCGGAGAAACGAACCATTGGATGTCTTCATGGCCCCATCTTTACCACCGCCACCCGCCGATCAACAGGGGGACCCTCCTTTACCGCTTACGTAGCGCCGACAGGCGGTTTAAAGAAGTGACAAGGCTGCGCCACGGAGACGGAGCCGGTCAGGGGGTTTTATCGGGCAGATTCGGGTTTATTTGCTTTCGGATTTGCCCGGCCAGCAGAAGATCATCAGGGCGCATGCCACAACCAGCAGCAGAAACAAAAAGCCGCGCCCGGCAAAGTGCCCGTGCATGGCCAGCATCGGTGTAATTTTCGTCATCATAATCGCAATCCTTCTTCTCTATTACGAGATTCCCCATGCGATCTTGCACAGGAATGCAACAGTTTGTCCGCCTGCCGGGGCGGGTTTCCGGCTAAGCTGGCGCGGGGGCAGGGGAACCGTAGCCAGGCAGTTTCGGCGGGAGAGGCTTGGGCACCTCGGGCAATGGCGTGGCCGCAAGCGCGCCGGACGGAGGCTCGACTTTCGGGGCGGGCGGCGGGGGCGTGAAGGCCCCGGTGCGCACGATTTCGCCGACCTGCTCCCCATCCAGCGTCTCGTATTCGAGCAGGGCGTTGGCGATGATTTCCAGCTTGTCGCGGTTCGACTCAATGATGTGTTTTGAAACGTCGTAGGCCTCGTTGATGATGCGTTTGACTTCCGCATCGATCTCCTGCGCGGTAAATTCGCTGTAATCCTTGCGCATCGCGACATCGCGGCCCATATAGATCTGCTCCTGGTCGTTGCCGTATTGCACCATGCCCATTTTATCGCTCATGCCCCACTGACAGACCATGGAACGGGCCACGGCGGTCGCCTGCTGAATGTCGCCCGAGGCGCCGCTGGAGATGTCGCCGGAGACGATTTCCTCGGCGATGCGCCCGGCCATCATGACGGCAATCAAATCGAGCATTTCCTTGCGGCGATGGTTCAGCACGTCCTCCTTGGGCAGGGACATGGTCGAACCGAGCGTCTGGCCGCGCGGGATGATGGTGACCTTGTGCAACGGATGGGTATGGGTGAGGACGACGTTGACCAGGGCGTGGCCGGCTTCGTGCCAGGCGGTGCATTTCTTGTTTTCCTCGGACATGGCCATGCTGCGGCGTTCGCGGCCCATGCGCACCTTGATGCGGGCTTCCTCCAGCTCGGTCATGCCGATGCTTTTCTTGCTCAGGCGGGCGGCCAGCAGGGCGGCTTCGTTCAAAAGATTGGCCAGGTCGGCGCCGGAATAGCCAGGGGTACCGCGCGCGATGACCTCAAGGTCGGCGGACGGGTCCAGTTTTACGTTGCGCGCGTGGACCTTCAATATGGCTTCGCGCCCGCGCACATCCGGCAGGCTGACCATGATCTGGCGGTCAAAACGGCCCGGCCGCAACAGGGCCGGGTCCAGCACATCGGGACGATTGGTGGCGGCGATGATGATGATGCCATCCTGGGTGTCGAATCCGTCCATTTCCACGAGCAACGCGTTCAACGTTTGCTCGCGTTCGTCATTGCCGCCGCCCCAGCCATGCCCGCGGCTGCGTCCCACGGCGTCAATTTCATCAATGAAAATCAGACAGGGCGTGTTTTTTCGCGCCTGCTCAAACATGTCACGCACGCGGCTCGCGCCGACGCCGACAAACATCTCCACAAAATCTGAACCGCTGATGCTGAAAAACGAGGCGTCGGCCTCGCCCGCTATGGCCTTGGCCAGCAAAGTCTTGCCCGTGCCCGGCGCGCCCACCATCAATATGCCCTTCGGAATGCGGCCGCCCAACTTTTGAAATTTTTTGGGATCTTTCAGGAATTCCACCAGCTCGGAAACCTCCTCCTTGGCCTCCTCCACTCCGGCGACGTCCTTGAAAGTGATCTTGTTTTTTTCCTTGTTCAACATGCGGGCGCGGCTTTTGCCAAAGCTCATCGCGCCTTTGCCGGCCATCTTGATCTGGCGGAAAATGAAAAAGTAGAGCGCGGCGAGGATGAGGATGAACGGCAGGCCGGTGTTCAGGAACACGGTCATCATCAGGTTGCCGTTGTTGGGCGTTTTGAAACCCCGGTCATAAACCAGTTCCTTGGTCATTGCGTCGGTCAGGGGTATGTCCAATTTGAAGGGCACCTCGATTTTTTTGCCGTGCTCATCCAGCTTGATTTTGCCGTGCTCGTCCGTCTGGTAATAGCGGCCCGTGACGCGCTTGATGTCTGGCACTTGCGTGCCGTAGGTGATCTTGCCTGAATCAGGGACGACGAGGTTGTTGACCAGCTTGTCATGCAATTGCGGGTAACTGGAGAACTCGTCCACTGTCTGGTCCTGGCCGTTTTTCAGCAGGAACAACATGCAAAAAGCCGCAATAATGCCAATCCAGACCAACAACGTCCTGGGCGGCAGGCGCATATTATTATCGCCGTTCCGCTTGTCGTTTCGATCCGGTTCGTTTGGTCGATTTAAATCAGACATTTTTTAACGCTCCTAGGTTAGGGTATCATGGCCCCCACAAATAGCAACTGCTTCAGTGCGCGGCATTTCGGCGTCTGGAGTTCGGCGCCAGCTCCATTTGAGCTTGAGTGTCGTGTTTTTATTCAGCTTGAACTCTTCGGCCATGCGCAAACCTTCCACCCAGAAGAGCTTGCCGTGGCGCGTCGCCGCAACGACCCGACAGCGCCGCTCGGCCGGCGGCACCTTCAAATTGGTGAATAAATCCTGCAATTTCCGGGCGGAACCCGTCCCAATCGGCTGAAAACGGTCTCCCGGCCGCCAGTGCCTGAGCCAGATGGGCGCGCCAACCTTGTCGGCGTCGAAATACTCGACATTGGACTGCTTGCCGGCAGTAGTCATCCCCCTGTCATCGACGATTTCCCAGTGAATCTTTAGTCCGTCAAACACAGGTTCCCCCTGCCTGCCAGTCAATGAGAGTTTGCGTTGACTCGGGCTGAATTGGATCGATGACAACTGCCGCCGATGAACCATGCCGGACGCATCCCGGGAAACAGAACAATCCGCGCCGACGGCAATCCATTGACCCGAGCGGAGGCGCAAACTTTCAATCAGGTCATAGTCCGGCGACAGCCTGGCCTGACGCAATTGCAGATGGATGACCTGCCGTTGCACCGCCATGGGGAGATGATCGAAATCCGGCGTCCGGCCCCCTTTCGGCCACTCGCCGGCGGTGAGCGCAACGAATTCTGCGTCCGCGCCGAGCACGTCCATCAGGCGCAGGACAGTCCTGCCCAGCGCCGGCTGATAATGCCGTGTCAACAACGGAATCAATTCGTGACGGATGCGATTGCGGAGGATGTCGATGGAGGCATTGGAGGCGTCTTCGGAGAACGCGATTTTGTTCTCCTTCGCAAAACTCTGCAGCGCGTCCTTCGACAGATCGAGCAAGGGGCGGGCCAGACCGATGCCAGACGCGCTGGGGGAGGGATTGCTCCATTTCATCCCGGCCAATCCTCCGCCGCCTGTGCCCCGCAACAGGCGCAGAAAAAACAATTCCACCTGGTCATCGGCGTGATGCGCCAGGGCCACGGTGGGGATCCTCAATTTGACAGCGGTCGCGGCGAAAAAGTCGTGCCTCAGCTTCCGCGCGGCCATTTCGACCGAAACGCCGCTTTCCCGGGCCAGTTCCCGCACGTTGCCGTGCCCCGCCACGAACGGCAGCTTGAGCTTTCGGGCCGTTTTGCGCACCAGGAGTTCGTCCGCGTCACTGGCGGCCCCTCGCAGTTGATGATTGAAATGCGCCACGGTGAGCTTCCAGCGATGGGTCTTTGAAAGGCGATGAAGGCAATCCAGCAACACCATCGAATCCACCCCGCCCGAGACAGCCGCCAGAATCCGCTGGCCGTCGCGAAAGAGCCGCCGGTCGCGGATGCTGGTCTCGATATGGCCCGTCAAATCACTCATAAGGTAATGCCAAGCAGTCGTCTGGCTCCATCCATAAGCGGATGCCCCGGCCAATTAGCAAGTGGAAACGAAAAAATCACTTTGTGTACTTCCCCCGAAAAAGTGGACACTCGATAAAACTGTTCATTTATAGGTTAATAGTTCTTCAAATTCCACAGGAGATTTGTAACCGAGAGCGCTGTGGAGCCGTTGTCGGTTATAAAAGACT
>JBKQUS010000122.1:0-9056 GCA_052325505.1 Limisphaerales bacterium | reverse complement strand
GGTAGAGGATGTAACGACGTTTCATAAGTTCAGACTTTTTGTCCGAAGCTTATGAGACTGAACGCGGCTTTGGGTGTATCAGCTACACCAAACGGGCAGCGAAGCCCGTCGTCGCGAGTGATTGCCGAGTTTTACCGGAGTAGTTGTTGAGTATTAGCCCGGTAATGATTTCACTGGCACTTTCACTGGCACTGACCTCCTCTGGCATCTGCAACCCGTTGCAAAAGCGCAACTTGGAGTTGGAGGCGAGGGTCGGAATCGGACGCGTCCCACCTTCCACAAGCCACTCGAAATCAACTGCCTATGGCATCGCTGATGTCCTGAATATAAGGCGGTTACGTTTTATGTCAAGCTTAACCCCAGCCGACTGTTTTTAACCCACTTTAACCCTCACCAAACGGGTTTTGCTGGCACTGGTGCTGGCACTTTTTTGCGGGGGGAGACAGACAATGGGATGTGCAACCGCACTCCATCTAATTGAACCCGGCGATTGACACCGTCACAACGCTTCGCTAATCACCGCGCAGGGCGAAATACTGTGTCAAGACTACGGACTTCTCTGAAAGCCGTCGTCAAGTATAAGTTGGGTGGTCTGGTGTTTATGGATTCAGATCGTTTTCATGGTTGATTATTTTGCTAGCGCTGGATGGGATTAAGATACGGGATCACACTTCTCTGGGCGGCGGTTTTGCCTGCATTGTAAAATCAGATCCCCGGCGCTCCATCCTGACCCAAGACGCGCAGCTTTTAGAGCCACCGTCAGTCCTAAACAGGAGCCCCCGGGGAATAGTTGAGTTTCGCCCGGAACGGACGATTTTCAAAGTCGCCTTTTTCATGCAACAGTTGCCAGACGATGCGGCACAGCCGGTGCGCCACAATGGTGATCGCGGTGTTGGCTTTCTTGCCGCGCCGCCGATGTTCCTGGTAGAGACTTGCCAAAGTAGGGCGAGCAACCCACAGCCAACACACTCCCGTCTGATCTGGAAACACTACCCGAAAAGCAGAAACAAAAACGCAGCGGAGGCAAAAATGAACCGAATTCAGGGAGGGCAGGGCAAGTGAAATGACGGGGCAACCGGGCGACCGCAGTGAGGCAATAACGTTGCAGACAGCCAAGGCACCCGCGTTCGGGCTCTCTGTTGCAAAATAAGCAGTAGCAACAGGATTCCAAGTGGCTATTTTGGTGTAGCAGGCTGGGGAAGCCGCCGTCTAGCATGTCGTTGTTCGGCCCAGAATATCGCAAGAGCGACGAAAAGGAACAGGAGGAGACCGACGAATCCTGTCGAGAAATCAGAAGTTGCAAAAATGTTGTATGGTTTTACACCGAATGTAAAAACAAAGGAGCCCAAAGCAAGAATTCCATACACCACGGGTTTCTGCGCCTTCGTGTCATCCCAATTTTTCTTAGCTCTGTTTATCATATCCCGCTTGTCTTGATTGAAAGTCTGGAGTTTCTCGTAATTGCGGGGGTCCGTGGAGATTGACTTGTAGAACTCGTCAAAATTTTTCATGGGGACCTGCTCTGCAAGTGTTTGCCTCAAATGTTTAAATTCGTTAATCTGATGTGCTATACTGGCATAGACGAATGCAAACCAAATGAAAAAGACGATCCACGTTGCGAGAAGAGGGAGTCCGAGAGGTTTGCGCCTTTGATGCTCGATCAGTGTTGGGGAATCGGGTGTCATAATTGTTTAAGTGTTAACGTTTTGGGTATTTGGAGTTGAAGGCTTATCACTCTTTTGCCCCATGTTTGCGGAGTAGTGCTACGACGGCCTCCTTGTTCTGGAGAGTCGCCTCATATAACGGCGTCCGGCCGTCATTGTTCGTAGCGTTGATGTCTGCGTGATTGGCCAAGAGTAGTTCGGTAACGTCCTTGTAGCCTAGGTATGCCGCATAGTGCAACGGCGTTCCGCCGGTGTCGTCCTTCACGTTCACGTCTGCTCCTTTGGCGATCAGAAGTTCGGCAAAGTCTTTGTAGCCACTTTCTGCTGCGACATACAGTGGCGTCAACCCCTTGCTGGTTTTCGCGTTCACATTCGCGCCCTTTGCGATCAAGAATTTGCCGGCGTCTTTATTATTGTTGAGTGCTGCCTGATGCAGAGGCGTAAAGCCCTCACTATCCTTGCCATTGGCATCCGCGCCTTTGATGAGCAACAATTCCACAATGTCGGCTTGGCCGTGCTCTATTGCGACGTATAATGGCGTCCACGCCTTCTCGCCTTTCGCGTTTAGGTCAGCTCCTTTTGCCAACAGCAGTTCGATGACGCTTTTGTCGTCTTGCCTGGCCGCAAAGTGCAACGGCGTCCCGCCATTATTGTCCTTCGCGTTTACTTTTGCGCCTTTGGCGATCAGGAACTCGGCAACTTCCTTGTGGCCTTTTCCTGCGGCCCAATGCAGGGCTGTTCCACCGTGGTTGTCCGTTGCATTTACGTCTGCGCCTTTGGCGATCAGTAGTGCGGCGATGTCCTTGTAGCGGTTATCTGCGGCGTAGTGTAACGGCGTCTGGCCATTGTTGTCCGTCGCGGTGACATCCGCGCCTCTTACTAGCAACAACTGGACAACGCCTTCTTGGCTTTTGCTTACCGCGTCATGCAGCGGCGTCTCGCCACCATTGTTCTTCGCGTTAATGTTTGCTCCTTTGGCCAGCAACAGATCGGCGAGGTCTTTCTTGCCGTTGACTGCCGCCAGGTGCAATGGAGTCCAGCCTTTGTCGCTCACTGCGTTGACATCCGCGCCTTTAGCAAGAAGGAGTTTGGCAACGTCTTCGCGGCCTTCGTATGCTGCGAAATGCAACGGTGTGCCGCCATTGGCGGCTTTGAGATTGAATAATTCGGGATGCGCTTTCGCCAACTTGCAAACGGTCTTGCTATCGCTGTTGTCCATCGCCTCGATGATTTGGCGGTGTAGTTCACTTTGGGTTTCTTGCTCGTGACAGGAGCAACAGAACGCCCCGACGGTTAGTATCGTAAGGATGGTCTTCACCAAGTCGAGAAGCGCTTTGTTGTTGCGGGTTTGCATCACTGAGGGAAATTGAAGGATGCGGTGGGCGTAGCTAGTGGAGCCGACGGTCTTAGTCGGCGTTTTTCGTAATCTTGTCGAGGTCATTCTTCAGTGCTCCCATCAATCCAACACGCACTCCGCGTGTCTTCAGTGCAGTTATGGCTCTGGCGTTAATGACCAGGAGCGTAATAAGACTGATGCACGGCATCAGCCCGACAATAACATATAGCCAAGGGGAAGGCTCTTTGAGCGCAGCGGCAAGCTGGTAAATAAATACAACCGAGAGGACGATAAAAATGATTGGAATGTACGGGGTGACGGCGAAGGCCACCATCGCTGGTGTGGCCAGCAGAATTAACCAGATGATGGCTTTCTGGCGTTCGGCAATGTCAACAAGCTCGGTGTCTGTATAACATGGAGGCGTGATTGGGGCCTTCCGTCGGCAAGCGAGCACGCCGACCGAGCCGATGACAAGCCACTGAACGAAACCGGACGGATTGAACCGGCCCCATAGCGGGTTTAGAATCAACGCAACCGCGCTTACCGTTATTATGATGATTCCAATTATTCTAATGTGAACCTTTCTTTTGGTTGTGGCCTAGCCCACCTAGTTCGCGTGACTTTCAAGTGGTTGCGTTCGCATAGATGTATAACCCTCTACATCGGCGGCTTCTCATGGCTTCCTCCGCGCATATCTCGAAGGAATCCGAGAGCAAAAAAAAGCATTGCCACTCCCGTGGCGACAAATAGATGAGCCCCGAAACTGGGGGAATAAAATGTGATTAAAACATAGCCTCCTTGCATAACGGCCAAAAGTCCAGCGGCAACGGCGGTGCCAATTGTAAACCAAGTTATGCGTTTACTCATAGTTACAGCCAAGATGCAAAGCGCACTGGTGATTGGTATGAGCAGACCCGGCGAAAAAACCATCGATCCATCTCGCATTCGTATGAAGCCGGTTTTTAACTGGCATCCAAGAGTGGTTTCTATGATGTTGCCTCCACCAGACGCAGTTGAGGAGATCGTGTACAACGGGAGAACCCAACAAACCATTATGGCGACTGCACACACGACAAGCCACTTTTTAGGGCGCGTCTTCATTTTCTCAACGCTGGACATCAGCGCCCTCCCGGTGAAGCTCGCTCCACTTCTTGGCGACCCAAGCCTTGCGGCGCGTGTCCGTCGCGGCTACCACGAGGGCGGCGAAGGCGACACCTACCAATGCGGGCAGGATGATACTCAACTGCGCGATAGTTCCTTGTATGGACGTAAGTGGGGTTCGGTGCGCTACAGACGCCGCTCTGAGCATGGCAGTGATAAATGAGAATAAACAATATCCAAGAACGTATCCTAAAATGTCCAAACGCCATGAGACCCTCCATCTTTTCACGTCAAGGAGATTACTGCTCGAAAAGATGGCATGTGAACCAAAATTGACGCCGATAACGAAGGCCAAAATCTGTATCCAGATAAGGTTATCGTTGTGGGTGACGGCGGCCCCGATTTGGCCACCAAGTGCAACAGCGTTCATAACAAAAAGCAACACACCGGCCTTCGTGAAGAAACGGAGGAGTGGTGACTGAACAACATCATCGAGCGAGGAGAACGGTTCGAGGAATCGTTGAACATCCTGGGCTTCTTTGTTTCGTTTTGCTTCTGGTGACCGGCCTTTTGCGCATGGAGAACATTTGTTCGTCCCCCATGCGTGATTCCACTTGGTGAGTTCCTTCCCGCAAACTTCACATACTTCACTTGAATGTAAATCTTTAGACATGTTGCATGGCTTGGTTCAAATGCACTTTATTCACTCCCACCATTTTGGCGTAGAAATTCAGCTATGTCCGTGTAGCCATAACCCGCTGCAACCCGCAAAGGCGTAGCACCAGTATTATCCTTGGCGTTGATGTCGGCATGATTGGCCAGCAACAGTTTCGCCACTTCCTTACGTCCCTTTGACGCCGCTGCGTGCAAAGGCGTACTACCCCATTCGGTCTTGGCATTGATGTCCGCTTTGTTGGCCAGCAGCAATTCCGCCACGTCCACGAAACCATTCATTACCGCAAAGTGCAAAGGTGTATTGCCGTGCTTGGACTTTGCATTGACATCGGCTTTACTGGCCAAGAGCAATTCCGCCACATCCTTGTAATCATATAATGCCGCGTAGTGCAAAGGCGTACTTCCGCTGTTGTCCTTGGCATTTACCGCAGCCTTGTTGGCCAGGAGCAGGTTCGCCACGTCCTTGTGGCCATTTATTGCTGCCCAATGCAAAGGTGTCGTACCGTTGGTGTCTTTACTGAAAACCAAATCGGGATTGTCTTTGAGCAGCGCCTTGACTTTTTCCAAGTCGCCGTCACGGGCTGCGTTGTGAATTTCTCCACAGTAGGCGAAGCTGCTCCAAGTCAGGGCGACAAGCATGAAAGCGGCGTATCGAACCATCGAAGAGTGGCCGTTTGATCGCATATTCATATTTTCATAAGGTCTTTTCACACCTCCGCTTGCCATGACAAAAGGGGCGTGACCTACTCACGCCCCACGACAGGCACTGGTATGCCCTTACAGGAACGCTTTGGGGCACGCCCGATCGGGCGTGCCTCGTTGCGTGTCCTGTACATGAAATTACCAGTTTCGTCGTGGACAGCAGCCGAGGCCGCAAATCTGTTGTTAAAATTTTTTGATCACATACGTTTTTTTGCCGGAACATTGGGATTAAAGCAAAATCCAGCATCCGCAACAACCCCTTTTTTATGCCTGAAAATGCGGAAAAATGCCGGTAAACGGAGTTTGCGACGGTCCGGGTTCGCACATGCCGGAGTGGCAGGCGACGGGCTGAAGATCCATTCGCCACTTTATTTGGGGTGTGCATTGTCAAGTTCCGCTTCGATTTCCGCCACGGTCGGCAGGCTGCCTTTCAAATTCCTGGGCAGGGATTCGACCAGTTTGGTCTGCCATTGGGCGACTCCGATGGGCTTTTTCAAATCGCGCAACGCATACTCAACGGTCAGATGGTCACGTTCCTTGCACAGCAGCAGGCCGATGGACGGCCTGTCGTCGGCATGGCGCAACTGGTCATCCACCGCTGAAAGGTAAAAATTCATCTTGCCCGCGAATTCCGGCTCAAAGGCTTTCATTTTTAAATCAATCACGACGTAGCACCGCAGTCGCAGGTGGTAAAACAGGAGGTCGAGATAATAATCCTGGCCGCTGATTTCCAGGTGATATTGCCGGCCGACAAATGCGAATCCGACGCCGAGTTCGAGCAGGAATTTCTGGATGTGGTCGAGCAAACCTTGTTCGAGGTCGCGCTCATGCGCGTCGCTGTGGAGCGTGAGGAAATCAAAATTGTAGGGGTCTTTGAGCGTTTGCTCCGCGAGATCGGACTGCGGCGGCGGCAGGGTGCGTTGAAAGTTGGTGACGGCTTTGCCCTCGCGTTTGTGCAGTTGCGTCTCAATGTGGTGCGTGAGCACCGCGCGTGACCAGCCATGTTCGATGACCTTGTGGGCATACCAGAGCCGGATGAGCGGGGTTTTCAATTTGGCCAGCAGAACCAAATTATGTCCCCAAGGAATTTCCGCCACAGGTTGCGGCAAATTTGATCCAGCCAATTCTCCAACAAGCTGTGGGAGAATTTTCGAGGTGGATTCTCCAACAGGCTGTTGGAGTTTTTGAGGTTCCTTGGTCCAACCGAGATAAAAACTCCGCATATACCAGACGTTTTGCGGCGAGAAACCCGCCGTGCCGGGAAATTCCTTTTGCAGGTCTTCCGACAGCCGTTCCACCACCTGCTTGCCGTAGCCCTTGGTTGTTTGCGCCTCGACAATGATTCTACCGATGTCCCAATAAAGCAGAATCAACTCGCGGTTGACCGAAACCACCGCGCGAAGCTGCGCCGCGCGGACACGCGCCTTGAGGTCGGCGAGGAGCGTGGTGTAACCAGCGGGAAGCGCGGTGGATGGTTTGCCATCCTGCCCGCTGGTTTTTGCCAAACCTGTGGCTGTCGTCTTTCGTTTCGTCATACAAAATGTTTACCTGCTGTTCTGCCCACAACAATCTTCAATCGTTTTCGGAAACTTCGGGCATGATGCCGAATTTTGCCGGTGTTGAAAAGTTTTTCGCACACATGACTCGTCCGGTGCGGTTGGCCATTCTTGTTGCAAGCAATTCTCCACGCGCCAGATCCTAAACGCAAAAGCCCCGGAGCCGGGCGGCGGGTCAAGGTGGAAGCCGAGGGCATACCGAGGAACGACCTTGACGCGACGACCGGCGACATACCATTGAATCTGGATTGGCGCGCGTCATTGTCAGCGCGACTGCGCCATGAGCAAAACTCAATGAATCCAATAATGGCCGATGCAAATTCCATAGCCGAGAGCCAGCAAAAACCAAGCGACCGACCGAAGCATCACCCGCCACGCGAACCGGTCCTGCAAGTCATTGGAGACTTGTTCCAACCGTTCGCATTGAGCCGTCGTGCTGGCCTTGATTTGTTCCCATTCAACCGCCGCGCTTCCCATCAAAGATTTGACCCGCTTTGCCACTGCCTCCGCGTCGGCAAGCTGCACCTGGATTTGTTCCGCCGCCTGCCGGGTCGCCTGAATGTGAATTTCGACTGTTTTTTTCAACTCCTTGTTCTGGCCGTCCGCCGTGCCGGCAAAATCATCTGCCATCGCCTGACTCTGCCGCCGGTATTCAGCCAGATGCAGTTCGATCAATTTGCGGGCATCATTCATCAAGCGCGGCAGATTGGCCGCGATGCGCCATTGCGCCCTGGTCAACAACGCCAGTTGCACCGGGAAATTGCTATCCGGCCCGACATTCCATTCGTGCAGCAGCCGGTGAACCCGGTTCACTTCATCCGTGGTCAGCCCGGCGCACAGCGCCGCCAAATCATCTTTATCCAAGTCCATACTCATTCGCCCAGGTTGAGCATCGGATGTTTTGGGCGGGCATGTTTTGCCGCCGGTTCCGGCTGTGATTCGACCTCCGGCACCTGTTCCGATGGCACCAGCAAATCGGCAACCAGATCGTAATGCCGGAACATCTGCTGCATCGCCCACTGCATTTCCCCGGCCAGCATCAATTCCAAGTGCGCGGCTCCGGGCGTCGCCACTTCCGCAAAACTTAACTTGCGTCCGGCCTTGGCCTCGGCGCGTTTGATGGCCAGCAAGGTGATAGAAGTCACCACCGGCAACGTCAGTTCCTTTGCGCCAAACTTTTTCAACTCGGCTTCGATGTTGGATTTCTTGAACAGGTTCGTCCTCACTTTGGCCGGGTTATGAACGATGACATAATCCACGCGGTCGCCTGCGAAATAAAACAGGTCGAGCAGATTGTTCATGCTTTCGGTGTCCTCGCTCGGAAACAGGAAAAACGTGAACCGGATGCCCTGCGTTGCGAGCGATTCGAGCAGTTGCAACGACTCCAATGCTTGCACGATGAGGCCGTCGGCCTGCGCCCGGCAATCAATGACGTGAACCGGCGCGTCACTGCGCGACACGTTGCGAAACAATCCGAGCAAGGTGGATTTGCTGTCGTCGTCATTGCCCAAAACATAGGACTGCACCTGTTCGGGATGGCGGTCGGCAAACGAATGGTGCCGGTCATCGAGGTCGGAGCCGTTCCACTGGATGCCGTGATAGTCGAGCCAGGCTGTGCGGAATTCGGCCTCGAAACTTTTGCCGAGACTGCCTTTGGATTGAGGATTGATGTGGATGCGTTTGGTGATGTTGGTATTCATGTGAATTCTTCGGTGTTGAGGTTGGAGCGGTCGGGACGTTTGAAAGTGGGTGCCGCCGACAACGGTGCCGAGCGTGATTGCGGCCGGCTGGCCGCTGCGTTGGGGCGGGCGGGTTGGAATTCGGAATTATTTTCCGCATCTTCCCAATGCGGTTTGGTCGCCCGCTTCAATCTGCGCCGGTAAAATAGATACGGGGCATGAAACGTGACGCGGATGCCCTTTTCACTCAACAGCAAGTCGGCGATTTCCTGCCACGTCTTGCGCCGTTGGCGCAGTTCGCGGATGAAATCAAAGTGCGGTTCCAAAATGCTGTGGAACGGTT
>JBKQUS010000121.1:0-8766 GCA_052325505.1 Limisphaerales bacterium | reverse complement strand
AGGAACTGCTGGGCGAAAATCGCATAAAAACTTCAAGTCGCTCACACCCTCGTTCATGCACCAAAGGCCCATAAACATTGGACATTCCAGCGTTCACCCCTTTCAATACCCGGACAGTAGTGATATTAAAACTGTTTACGGCCGCGTGGATGCTCGATCTTACTTGCTTAAGTTCCCGTCTATTTTTCTCGGCTGGTCAGGCTCAGGGTCAAACCATATAATATGCCTGATTTTGCTGTTGGCACCATTGTTTCTTGGGACGAGGGGGCAACCCGTAGTTTGGTTCGTTTTTGGATAATCTCTTGATCATTTATCGCCAGTCTGGCGCGACCTGACTGACGCCCGAAATATTTTTCACATGGACGGTTGATCTTCGTCCTGATCCTCAGAGATTAGGATTACGATTAGGATTAGGAGCCGGAAACTGCCACCCAATCTTTTTTTTCACTTGGACAGCATTTGTCCAACCGGGGTTGCCATACTGGCGGCATGAAAAATAGATATTCTTCGATAAAAACGAACAGCCGGCCCCGGGTCCTGGCCTCTTTTGGCCGGGCCAATCTGGTCCGAATCACCGGGTCCAATTACGAATTGCGCGGGGCTTCAGAGGAGGAGTTCACTGCCGCCAAGGAATGGATTTCCCTGTTCCTGCATGAGGCCGTCCTGTGCAACGCCCCCGTTCTTCACCCTGACCAATGATCTCAAATTTGAGATTTCAAATTTGAAATCCCCAACTCACAGTCGGGCGACGAGGAGTTCGCGCTGGAGGATGAGTTCCTTGGGCAGATAGGCGTAAAGCTCGAAGAACAGATCGTCCTGCCCCAGGACTTCGCGCCGCCATTCCTCCAGGTTGATGGCCTGGGCTTGGGCGAGTTTCTCGGGGTTGAAATCTTTCATGCCGGACAGGTCGAAATCCCGGGGGCCGGGCACCCAGCCGAGCGGGGCTTCACGAGCATCGGCCCGACCGCGCGTCCGATCCACGATCCATTTGAGCACGCGCATGTTTTCGCCGAAGCCGGGCCACAGAAAATTGCCCTGTTCATCGCGGCGGAACCAGTTGACGTGAAAGATGCGCGGCGGGACGGAAATCTTCTTCCGCATGCGGATCCAATGGTTGAGATATTGGCCCATGTTGTAACCGCAGAAGGGCAGCATGGCCATGGGATCGCGGCGCACCTTGCCCACCGCGCCCGTGGCCGCGGCCGTGGTCTCGGAGCCCATCGTCGCCCCCACGTAAACGCCATGAATCCAGTTGAAGGCTTGATACACCAGCGGCATGGTCGTGCCCCGGCGGCCCCCGAAAATGATGGCGCTGATGGGCACGCCATTCGGGTCATCGACTTCGGGAGCGCAAGCGGGGTTGTTCCTGATGGGCGCGGCAAAGCGGCTGTTGGCGTGCGCGGCCAGTTCTTTGCTGCCGGGTGTCCACGGGCGTCCCTTCCAATCGGTCAATTGCGGCGGCGGCTCCTTGGTTTTGCCTTCCCACCACACATCCAAATCGGGCGTCAGAGCCACATTGGTATAAATTGTATCGTGCGAAATGGTCGCCATCGCGTTGGGATTGGTCTGGGTGTTTGTCCCGGGCGCGACGCCGAAATAACCCGCCTCGGGGTTGATGGCGTAAAGCCGCCCGTCAGGCCCCGGTTTCATCCAGGCGATGTCGTCCCCCACGGTGCGGACTTTCCAGCCGGCAAAATGGGCCGGCGGCACCAGCATGGCGAAATTGGTCTTGCCGCAGGCGCTGGGGAAGGCGGCGGTCACGAACGTTTTCTCGCCTTCGGGCGATTCGGCGCTGAGGATGAGCATGTGTTCGGCCAGCCATCCTTCCTTTCGGGCCAGCCATGAGCCAAGGCGCAACGAATAACATTTTTTGCCCAGCAGGACGTTCCCGCCGTAGTTGGAGCCGGTCGAGATGACCGCGTTGTCCTCGGGAAAATGCGCGATGTAACGCCGCGCCGGGTCCGCCTCCAGCATGCAATGCAGGCCGCGATTGAAATCCTCGCCGTCCCCCAGATGGTCATAGGCCACCTTGCCCATGCGCGTCATGATCCTCATGCTCAACACCACGTAGAGCGAGTCAGTCAGTTCCAGGCCGACTTTTGTCAGGCTGGATCCGGACGGCCCCATCAGATAGGGGACCACGTAGAGGGTGCGGCCGCGCATTCCTCCGGCGCACAGGGCGTGGAGCTTGCGGTACATCTCCTTGGGCGCGGACCAATTGTTGGTCGGGCCGGCGTCCTCCGCGGCGGCGGTGCAAATGAAAGTGCGGTCCTCGCTGCGGGCCACGTCGTCCGGCTTGGAACGGTGGTAATAACAGCCCGGCAGTTTCTCCTGGTTGAGCTTGATCAAAATCCCCCTGGCCACGGCTTCTTCCGTCAGCCTTTGCTTCTCCTCCTCGGACCCGTCGCACCAGACCAGGTTGTCTGGTTGACACAACGCGGCCATTTCCTCGATCCAGCGGATGACGGTGGGATTGTTCGTGTGCGGCGGTTTGATCTTGTACATCATGGCTGTGGAGCGTAGCGCAGGGCGGCGCTGAAAGTCAAAGATTGTCGCCGCGCAAAAACCAACCGCTTTTTGGCGTCCGACCCGGCAAAATGTGAGAGATCAATCGTTGTAAGCGCTCTCGCCGTGCTCCGACAGGTCCAGGCCCGAACTCTCCTCCTCCGGCGTCACACGCAGTTCGGCCAGCGGGCTGACGATTTTGAGGATGATGAACGTTCCGACGGAGGCGAGAACCACCGTGAAGAGCAGCCCGCGAAATTGATTGGCCAACTGCGCCGCGCTTCCGGCCAGCGACACCACATGGCCGCCGGCGCTGAAGGTGTTCCCGATGGCCACATTGACGTCCGCGCTGGCAAACAAGCCCACCATGAGCAAGCCCGTCGCGCTTCCCACCGCGTGAACGCCGAAGACATCGAGTGAATCGTCGTAGTGCAACTTCGCCTTGAGCTTGCTCACCGCCAGGTAGCAAATCACCCCGCCTGTCAATCCGATTAAAAAGGCCGCCGGGATCGTCACGAAACCCGAGGCGGGCGTGATGGTGGCCAGGCCCGCCACCATGCCGGAGGCGACGCCGAGCACGCTGGGCTTGCCTTTGAGGCGCCATTCGGCCATTCCCCAACCCAGCGCCGCCGCCGCCGCCGAGAAATGCGTCGCCGCAAACGCGCTGCTGGCCAGCACGCCGGCGTTGAGCGCGCTGCCGGCATTGAAACCAAACCATCCCACCCACAATAGTCCCGCGCCAATCAGGCTCAGCACGACATTGTGCGGGGGCATCGGCTCGCCGGGGAAACCAATCCTCTTTCCGAGCACGATCGCGCAGACCAGCGCCGAAACGCCCGAACTCACATGGACCACCATGCCGCCGGCAAAATCCAGCACGGGATACTGGCCTCCAAGGCTCCAATTAAACAGGCCGCCCTTGCCCCAAACCATGTGGCACAACGGGCAGTAAATGAACGTCACCCACAGCACCATGAACAGGACGTAAGCCTTGAATTTCATCCGTTCCGCAATCGCGCCGCTGATCAGCGCCGGGGTGATAATGGCGAACATCATTTGAAACAGCATGAAGCTCTCCTGCGGGATCGTCGGCGCATAGTCCGGATTCGGCGCACCCCCGACGCCGTTAAGCATGAAGTATTGGAATGGATTCCCGAAAAATGCGTTCCCTTCCCCGAAAGCCAGACTGTAGCCGTACACCATCCAAATCGCCGAGACCATCGCCATCAGGATCAGGCTTTGCATCATGGTGCTCAGGACGTTTTTGCGCCGCACCAATCCGCCGTAGAAAAGAATCAAACCCGGCGCCGTCATCATCAGCACCAGCGCGCTGCTGGCCAGCACCCAGGCGTTATCGCCCATGTTGATGACCTGCGCCCGGTTGATGGCCGGCTGCAACGGGCTGGCGTTTGCCTTCATCGATGGCGTGCTTAACGCATAAACCGGGTTGAAAAATGCGGGCAGGAGCCAGCAGACGAGAAAGACGGGGATCAACCGCCGAAGACAAATGCTTTTCATGTTGCATTGCAGTTTAACCCGAAACACCCCGTCCAGGTCAAATGAAAATTAGGAAAATTCATCATTCCGAGCAGCCCTCCCCCCTCCACTAATTTTAATCTTACCCCTAATCCTCCGAACCCTGGGTTTTCAGACTTTGCAGCCAGCCGGCAAAAACCTGTAACTTCCGCCCGGTGCGGCGCGTCAAATCACTTGCCTGAATGCTTTGCATAATCTATGCTTAATATGACGAATAATATTGAGCCGTAACCCGAAACAGGATGGTGTATGTTTGATCTCTGCGACAATTGCGTGCGGACCCCCTATTTCACCCGCCGCCAGTTTTTAACCCGCGTCGGCATGGGCTTCGGCGCCCTGGGGCTGGCCTCGCTGCTCAGCGAAGACTCCCTCTTTGGCGCGGACGACGGCTCCGCCGCGGGACCTTTGGCGCCCAAGCTGCCGCCCTTTCCCGCCAAGGCCAAACGCGTGATTCACATCTTTGCCGCCGGCGCGCCTTCCCACGTGGATACCTGGGATCCCAAACCCGCCCTGGCCCAATATGACGGCCAGCCCATTCCCGGCGGGCGCGGCGTGGCCATGGCTTCGCCCTTCAAGTTCCAGCGTTGCGGCCGGTCCGGCATCGAAGTGAGCGAGGTTTTTCCGAAGATTGCCGAACACGTCGATGACCTGGCCATCATCCGCTCGATGTACACCGACATCCCGGCCCACGAAATCGCCACGGTTATGATGAATACCGGCTCGCGCCAGATTGCAAAGCCCTCCCTCGGTTCCTGGAGTCTTTACGGGTTGGGCACCGAGAATCAAAACATGCCCGGTTTCATTTCGCTTCATTCCGGGGGTGGTTTGCCGCCCGGCGGCACGCAGAATTGGGGCGCGGCCTTCCTGCCCGGCGTCTATCAAGGCACCAGCATCAACACCTCTTCCGACAACGTGGACAGGATGATCGAAAACATCCGCAGCCCCTACGTCTCCGAGACCGAGCAACGCCGCCAATTGGACCTGATCCAACAACTGAACGAACTCCACGCCCAGGACCTGCAAAAGGACGCCCAGCTCGAAGCCCGCATCCAGGCCTACGAAATTGCCTTCAAGATGCAGGCCGCCGCCTCCGACGCCTTCAATCTCGATAAGGAGCCGGCCAACATCCGCGAAATGTACGGCAACACCGCGCAGGGCCGCCAGATGCTCATCGCCCGGCGATTGCTAGAATGCGGCGTCCGGTTCGTCCAGGTCTGGGCCGGCGGCTGGGACCACCACCAGGACATCGACAAAAAGCTTCCCGACACCGCCCGGCAGATTGACCAGCCGCTCGGCGCTTTCCTGACGGATTTGAAGCAGCGCGGCCTGCTGGATTCGACCCTGGTCATCTGGGGCGGCGAATTTGGCCGCACCCCCACCAAGGACCGCAACGGCAACGCCAATCCGGGCCGCGACCACAACGCCAAGGGTTTCAGTTTGTGGCTCGCCGGCGGCGGCGTCAAAGGCGGCACGATTTTTGGCGCCACCGACGAATTCGGCGCCGCAGCCGTCGAGAATCCCGTTCACATCCATGATCTCCACGCCACCATTTTGCGCCTGCTCGGCTTCGATCACACCAAGCTGACCTACCGTTATAATGGCCGCGACTTCCGTTTGACCGACGTCTCCGGCAGCATTGTCCAGGGCGTCCTGGCCTGATTTCTCATGAAGGGAGTCCGTCCATACCTCGCTCTTCTGGCGGCTTCCTTTCTTCCGCTCGCAGCCCGCGCCGCCGCGACCGCCGGGGGGACCGAGTTTTTCGAAAATAAAATCCGGCCCATCATTGTCAAGAATTGTTATACCTGCCACAGTTCCCAGGCCCCAAAACTCAAGGGCGGTTTGTCCCTGGAATACCGCGACACCATTCTGAAAGGCGGCGAAAATGGCCCCGCCATTGTCCCGGGCAATCCCGACGAGAGCCTCCTCATCAAGGCGGTGCGTTATGAGGATCCTGATCTGCAAATGCCGCCCCGGGGCAAAAAGCTTTCCGACGAACAAATCGCAGATTTGACCGCCTGGGTCAAAATGGGCGCGCCGGACACGCGTGTCCTGGCCAAGGGAGCCGCCGCGGGCGGCGGTGTCTGGAGCAAGGAGCGCCGCGATCATTGGGCCTTCAAACCCATCAAAAAGCAGCCCATTCCAGAGGTGGGGGACACCAATTGGGTCGCAACTCCGGTCGATGCCTTCATTCTCGCCCGGCTCGAAAAGGAGGGCATGAAACCTTCGCCGCCGGCGGACAAACGCACCCTCATCCGCCGCGTCACTTATGACCTCACGGGGCTGCCGCCCACGCCGGGCGAAGTTCAGGCCTTCCTCGATGACAATTCCCCCGGCGCTTTTGCGAAGGTGGTGGACCGCCTCCTGGCTTCGCCGCAATACGGCGAGCGCTGGGGACGTTACTGGCTGGACACCGCCCGCTACGCCGACACCAAAGGCGACATCAAGGCGCAACAGGACGTGCCGCTGTTTCCCTATGCCTGGACTTATCGCGATTACGTCGTGCGCTCTTTCAACGAGGACAAACCTTACAATCGCTTTGTCATCGAACAGATTGCGGCCGACAAATTGCCGGCGGGCAAGGACTACAGCAAACTGGCGGCGCTTGGCTTCCTCGCCCTTGGCCCCCGTTTCAATGACAATAAAAACGACATCTACAACGACCGCATTGACGTGGTTTGCAAGGGAATGCTCGGCCTGACCGTGAGCTGCGCCCGCTGCCACGATCACAAGTTTGATCCCATTCCGCAAACGGATTACTATGCCTTGCGCGGCATTTTTGACAGCTCAGTCGAGCCAGCCGAAGATCCACCTTTGGAAACGCCGAAAATGACCCCGGCATACCAGGCTTTCCTCCAAAAGCGCGACGCCCTCGAGCGGGAGATTCTTCAGGACGAGGCCGTGCTCAAGGAGAAGCGAAAGATGGCGGGCGACGCGCAGGAGAAGAAAGACCTGCGCAAGGACGTCATCGAAGCGCGCCGCAAGATTGCGCGGCTGGAATCGACCGATCCCGGCTCGCCGCCCTGCGCCACGGTCTTGTACGACAGCACCAAACCGCACGATTCTCCCGTCTTCCTGCGCGGCGAACAGGAAAACAAGGGCGAGATTGTCCCGCGCAGGTTTTTGCAGATTCTTTCAGGGCCAATTCCCGTGCCCTTCCGCAACGGCAGCGGCCGCCTCGAACTGGCCCTCTCCATCGTCAACCCCGCCAACCCGTTGACCTCGCGCGTCCTGGTCAACCGCGTCTGGCTGCATCATTTTGGCGAGGGCATCGTCACCACGCCCGACGATTTTGGCATGCAATCCGATCCGCCGAGCCATCCTGAGTTATTGGATTACCTGGCCTTGCACTTCATGCAGGACGGCTGGTCGATCAAAAAGCTGCACCGCCTCATCATGCTTTCGAACACCTACCAGCAGAGCAGCCAGAACAACCCGCGCTATGCCCAGATCGATCCGCAAAACCGCCTCCTCTGGCGCGCCAACATCCATCGCCTCGAATTCGAGGCCGTGCGCGATACCATCCTCGCCCTGGGCGGGCAACTGGATTTGTCCCTGGGCGGACGTCCGGTGGAGCTGGGATCGGGCGCGGGCGGTTTTTCCCACCGGCGCACCATCTACGGCATGGTGGACCGGCGCAACCTGCCCGAGCTTTACAGTCAATTCGATTTTGCAAACCCCGACATCACCACCGGCAAACGCTACGAAACCACCGTGCCGCAGCAGGCCCTGTTCATGATGAACAACCCGTTGGTGGTTGAACTGGCCCGCAAACTCGTCAACGAAAACGATTTCAAGGACCTTGTTGGCGAAGAAGCCAGGATAAAATTCCTTTACGAACGCATCTTCCAGCGCGAACCCACCGAGGTTGAGATCAAGCTCGGCATGGATTTCATTGAAGAATCCCCCGCCCCCGAGCAAATCACCAACAACACCCGCGAACACATAAAGGAACAGCGCCGGCAACAGAACAAACCCGGCCAAAAGGGAGGCCGCACCATGACCATGGCCAGTCTGGGTCCCAACCAAATCCGCCCGATAGGCTCATGGGTCAAATACGCCCACGCCCTCCTCCAAACCAACGAAGCCATTTTCATTAATTGAGCCTGCCGATTCTGGCAGTGCCCTCCGTCGAGCCCCATCTCGATCGAATCCAATATCTGGTCAGCCACTTAAGATTGGAGAGAAGATGCTCTATGGGACGTCTGGTTTAACAGGCTTATCAAAAATATCAAATCGAATTGGCTCCCCAAGAAGCGGGGAAGCACATTGCCCGCCACAAAAGGATTCTCCTGTTACATTGTTTAAATTCATGATGCGGAAAAAAGTTGGACGCCAATCTCCCGAGTCAGGGCCAGTTTTATCAAAGACGACACCAAATTTTTTTAACGGGCATTGCTGTTTACCAATCCATTCACAAATGAGATTTGTTTTCTTGCTGACGCGTGGCCGGTCCAAAATGATTTTGGGTGTAACGCGGAGATCGGCTTGGGCAAGTTGGCGTCATGCGAATGTTGCCGAATCACGGAGGGATTCCGCCGGGCTGGAAAAACCGCCTCGATGCCATGTTCGGAGAGTCAAATTGGTTTGACGCCTTCTACGAGTGAGGCGGACCCCATCCTTTAGACCACGGAGCACTGAAAATAAGCGCGACTTTTACGGCTTGCTGTCACTTCTATTTTTAGTTGTCTGCCGTTCATTCCGAGTTTCAAAACCCTTTCGAAAAGA
>JBKQUS010000120.1:0-29788 GCA_052325505.1 Limisphaerales bacterium | reverse complement strand
CAAGTTCACATTGAGTTCGTTCATTGCGCCCATGAGCAGCCCAAGCTGCCCAACACGCAATGCTTCCCTCAAAGTGGCTGGTTTTCATTCGACCCTTGGTGGCTGGTTTTGATTGACCGCTGACACTTTGAGGTCCAGGGACTGCGCGAGTGGTGGAATGGCAGACACGCCAGACTTAGGAATAATTCTTTTGGGATTGCTTCTGGAAATTCGCGGATTAAAGGCAAACAGCAATCTCCCTCATAAAAATGACTGCAAATCACATTTTTGGACGTTTTGGCTGGACGGTCTGACAATGCGAAAAACTAGCACAAAAAGTAGCACAATGGCAAGTATCGGGTTTTCCCTCTGTATTTCCGCGCAGAGAGATTTAAATTTTGGCAGGCAAAATCCATCCAGTCGCGCTCATAAAGCCCTGCCACGGGGCATTTACGGCGCAACCAGGCCACTCCGGGCGATTCTGTTGACTTGCTCCCGGTTTTCGGTTAAAACGAGCAACAGAAAGGAAACCCATAAAAGAGAGAAATTGAACAACTAAATTTTGCGTAGCTTCGGCTGCGGTTCGTCTGAAAATCTGGAAACTTTTTTGTCGTAAGAGCCGCGCCAGTTCACGCCCAAGTCGGGCGTGGGCTTGGCGTCCATTTTACGACGGGCTTTTCCAGAGCCTTCAGACAATGGCGTTGAGTTCACGCCTTTTCCTTTTCCCGCAACGGCTTCGCAGAGAAAACACATAGTATTATGAAAACAAAACTGCAAATAATTGAACATGATGTAGTCCCGGAATTGTTCTCCGTTCTTAGAAACTTCGATTGCAGACTCGCAAATCTTTTCAATGTCAGCCAACGAAACCAACTGACGTTTACGCGCCACATACTTCAATGCCCGCAAATTCTCCATTGGCAAGCGTTGAATCCATCCATCCTCAATTGCCTCACGCAATATAACGCGCAATGCGCCAATGGCAAGGTTGACCGTGCGCGGTGACACTTTCTCTCTAAGCCTCTTATCCCGAAACTCCGCAATCATGGGCTTGATTATGTCTTTAAGGCGCGTCTCGCCAAGGTGCTTAATCCAGGCGTTCAAATGGCCGGTTTCAGTCTGAATGGTCTTAGGTGTTTTGTTGAGAGTGGTTGGTTTGGCCAAATAGTCTTTGACGTAATCGCAAAATTTGGGTGTGCGCCCTAAGACCGGCAACGCATTGTCAACCCGTTGAACTTTTAGCCTTTCCTGAGCCGCAATCGCCTCTGGCACTGTTGCCACTGGACGTTTGGCCCCGTTTTCTTCGACTTCCAAAGGGATACGGCGAACCTCTTTTTTGCCCGTATCGGGGTCTTTAACGGTCATCTGCGCAGAATACCGCCCATTTCTAACCCATAGACCGCGAATCCTACGCTTGCGCCCGTCATAGACTTTCTGATACTGTAGATGCCTTGGAATTGAGCTTGTGCTATTGCTTGCGGTTTCAATGTCATACATGGGGTAAAACTAGCACAAATACTAGCACAATGTCAATGTTTATTCTTAAATAAGTTATAAGTGCTTGCAAATCAACATGCGCGAGTGGTGGAACTGGATATACACGCCAGACTTAGGATCTGGTCCCGAAAGGGGTGGAGGTTCGAGTCCTCTCTCGCGCACCATTTGCCCGCAAATGACGCGCACCGAGGCCAGACCCGCGCACCTATGATGAATTACAGAGAAGCAATACAGTTTCTTTACGAGTTGCGCCTGTTTGGACTGAGGTTCGGGCTGGAGAATACGCGGCATCTGGCCGCGCTCGCCGGCCAGCCGCAGGACAAACTCCGTTTCATCCACGTCGCCGGCACCAACGGCAAAGGGTCCACTTGCGCCATGCTGGAAAATATCTATCGCGCCGCGGGTTTGCGGGTCGGCTTGTTTACCTCGCCGCATCTGGTGTCTTTCGCGGAACGCATCCAGGTGAACCGGGAGTGGATCGCGCCGGAAGACGTGGCGCGGTTGGTGAATGAGATGAGGAACGCGACTGTTTTTTCCGGGAGCGGCGAGGTTTGCCCCACGTTTTTCGAGGCCGTCACGGTGCTGGCCTTGAAGTATTTTGTCGAGCAACGGTGCGACTTGGTGATTTGGGAAACCGGCTTGGGCGGACGGCTGGACGCCACCAATATCGTCGCCCCGCTGGCCAGTGTCATCACCAACGTCCAGTTGGACCATCAGCAGTGGCTGGGCAACACCCTGCCCGAGATCGCCCGCGAGAAAGCCGGGATCATCAAGGACGCAGTTCCTGTCATCACCGCCACGGAGGACACCGGGGCCTTGCAGGTGATTGCCGAAACGGCCCGGCAACATCGCGCCCCGCTCCATGTGGTGACACCGTTCGACGCGCGGAAGATTGACCGTTACGAAATCGCGCTGGCCGGTGAGCATCAACGGATGAACGCCGCCGTGGCCCTGAAAACAGTGCAAATACTCGACGGGCAAATCCCAATTCCCGAACCGGCCCTGCGTCACGGATTGAAGGAGACGCAGTGGGCCGGGCGATGCCAGATCATCGAGCGCGGCCACGGGCAGACCGTGCTGCTGGATGGCGCGCATAATCCCGCGGGGGCGCAATCACTGGCTGGCGCGTGGCAACACCAGTTCGCCGCCAAAAAAGGGGCGCTGATCCTGGGCATCATGCGCGACAAGGATGGCGCAGCCATCTGCAACATTCTCGCGCCGCTGGCGCATCGGATATTCCTCGCCCCCATCGGCAGCGAACGCAGCGCCGACCCGCGGTTGCTGGTGGACCATTGCCGCCGCGCAAATCCTGCCGCGCCCATCACCGTATGCCGGAACCTGGCCGGGGCGTTCGCGCAAGCCGGAGCCGAACCTTTTGTGGTGGTAACAGGCTCCCTCTACTTTGTCGGCGAAGCGCTCGAATGGCTCGGCGCGGCGCCTCCTTCGCAGGAGCGCGCTCTCAACGACTACGGCCCGGTGCCCGCCGGCGCTTCGTCCGTTCGCGCCGTGGCGTTTGACGCGGCGGAGCATAAGGTCCCATTTTCCAAAGCTCAAGCTACGCTTATAACGTCGAATTCATTTGACCGCAGCATCGGCAGTCATTAGCCTCTCTGCAATATAAGGAAGAAGGAATCGCAGCACCGATGATCAGCTTTTTTCGCAATTTGTTTTGTTCCTCGTTGGGCAAAAAATACCTGATGGCAGGCACGGGCCTGCTGTTGTTTTTATTTGTCATCGGCCACATGGCGGGCAACTTGCAGTTCTTCCTCGGCCCCGAGGCCATCAACCGCTACGGCCATTTGCTCCAGAGCAACGTCGAGCTTCTCTGGCCGGTGCGCATCGTGCTGATCTGCGTGGTGCTGATCCACATCTGGTCGGCCACGAGCCTGACGCTGGCCAATCGCGCGGCGCGTCCGGTCGCCTACCAGCAATGGGAGCCGACCGCGGCCACTTACGCTTCGCGCACGATGATGGTCAGCGGCATCATCGTGGCCCTGTTCATCGTTTATCACCTGCTGCATTACACAGCCATGGTGCAGGCGGTGAATCTGACGGGCAAAGACTTCAACGCCAAACCGGAATTCTTCGATGCGGAAGGGCGGCACAACATTTACAAAATGATGGTGGTGGGATTCAGCCAGCCGCTGGTCAGCCTGTTCTATATTGTTGGAGTTGGCTTGCTGTGCCTTCATTTGAGCCACGGGGCCAGTGCCATGTGGCAATCGCTGGGCTGGAAGAAGCGCCCCTATGGGCCGTGCCTGGACCGCCTGGCGGTCTGCGGCGCCGGCGTGATTTTTTTGGGTTATATTAGCATTCCAATTTCGATTTTGCTGGGGTGGATCAAATGAAACTCGATGCCAAAATTCCGACCGGCCCGCTGGCGCAAAAGTGGGATCAGCACAAATTCGCCATGAAGCTGGTCAACCCGGCGAACAAGCGCAAATACGACATCATTGTCGTCGGCACCGGACTGGCCGGGGCCTCGGCGGCGGCTAGCTATGCGGAACTGGGCTACAAAGTGCAGGCATTTTGTTACCAGGACAGCCCGCGCCGCGCCCACAGCATCGCGGCCCAGGGAGGGATCAACGCGGCCAAGAATTATCAGAACGACGGGGACAGCGTGCAACGGCTGTTCTACGACACGATCAAGGGTGGCGATTTCCGGGCGCGTGAGGCCAATGTCTATCGGCTGGCGCAGGTCAGCGCCAGCATCATTGATCAATGCGTGGCCCAGGGCGTGCCTTTTGCCAGGGAATACGGCGGGCTGCTGGCCAACCGGTCCTTCGGCGGCGCGCAAGTCTCCCGCACCTTTTACGCGCGGGGCCAGACCGGCCAGCAATTGTTGCTCGGCGCTTACCAGGCCTTGTGCCGGCAAATCGCCAGCGGCGCTGTCAAAATGTTTCCGCGCACCGAGATGCTCGACCTCGTGACCATCGACGGCCACGCCCGCGGCATCATCGTGCGCGACCTGGTCAGCGGAGAAGTTTCGGCCCACGCGGCGGATGCGGTCGTGTTGGCCACGGGCGGTTACAGCAATGTTTTTTACCTGTCCACCAATGCCAAGGGCTGCAACACCACCGCCATCTGGCGGGCTTACAAGAAGGGGGCCGCCCTGGCCAATCCCTGTTACACGCAGATTCATCCGACCTGCATCCCGGTCAGCGGCGAGCACCAATCCAAACTGACCCTCATGTCCGAATCGTTGCGCAACGACGGGCGGGTGTGGGTGCCCAAAAAAGCCGGGGAAACCAGGCTGGCGCGCGACATCCCGGAGGCGGAACGCGATTATTACTTGGAGCGGAAATATCCGAGCTTTGGCAACCTGGCCCCGCGCGACATCTCCTCGCGTGCCGCCAAGGAAGTCTGCGACGAAGGACGCGGCGTGGGGCCGGGCCGACGTGGCGTTTATCTCGATTTTGCCGACGCCATCCACCGCATTGGGGCGGCGGCCGTGCGCGAGCGCTACGGAAATCTTTTTGACATGTACGAAAAGATCACGGGCGAGAACGCCTATCAAACGCCCATGCGCATTTATCCCGCCGCGCATTACGCCATGGGCGGGTTGTGGGTGGATTACAATTTGATGAGCTCCATCCCGGGGTTGTTCGTGCTGGGCGAGGCGAATTTTTCCGATCACGGCGCCAACCGCCTGGGGGCCAGCGCGCTTATGCAGGGTCTGGCCGACGGCTACTTCATCGCGCCCTACACCATGGGGGATTATCTTGCCACGGCCAAACAGCCCAAGGCGCGCCCCGATCAGCCCGAATTCAAGCAGGCCATGAGCGACGTGGCTGCGCTGACCAAAAAGTTGCTGGCCGTCAACGGCAAGCGCACCTGCAACTCGTTTCACAAGGAACTGGGGACCTTGGTCTGGGAAAAATGCGGCATGGCCCGCAACGAAAAGGGTTTGAAGGAACTGCTGCAACAGATCCCCGCATTACGCGAGGAATTTTGGAAGAACGTCAAAGTGACCGGGCAAAACGAGGAATTGAATCAGAACCTCGAACACGCCGGGCGCGTGGCCGATTTTCTGGAATTCGCCGAGCTGCTTGCCCTGGATGCTTTGGAACGGCGTGAATCGTGCGGCGGCCATTTTCGCACGGAATTCCAAACGCCGGACGGCGAGGCCAGGCGGGATGATGAGAATTTCGCTTACGTGGCCGCCTGGGAATATGCCGGGCCGGGCCGGCCCCCGGTCCTGCACAAGGAACCGCTGGTTTACGAGGAAGTCCACATGAGCACGCGCAGTTACAAGTGAGCCTGAAATGAATCTTACCTTGAAAATTTGGCGGCAGAAGGATGCCAGGAGCGAAGGCAAACTCGTCAGCTACGAAGCCAAAGATGTCCTGGAGGACATGTCCTTTCTGGAAATGCTCGATGTCGTCAACGAAGGGCTTGTCGCCGCCGGCCAGGAGCCGATTGCGTTTGATTCCGATTGCAGGGAAGGCATCTGCGGCACCTGTTCCATGGTCATCAACGGCCTGGCGCACGGCGGCCATCGTGGCACGACGGTTTGCCAGTTGCACATGCGCCATTTCAAGGATGGCGACACCATTGTCATTGAACCTTGGCGGGCACGGCCCTTCCCGGTGATCAAAGATTTGATCACCGACCGCAGCGCCTTTGACCGTATCATCCAGGCGGGCGGATTCGTCTCTGTCAACACCGGCGGTACGCCGGACGCCAACGGCCTGCCCATCGCCAAAACGGACGCGGACACGGCCATGGACGCGGCGGCCTGCATCGGCTGCGGGGCCTGCGTGGCGGCCTGCAAGAACGCCTCGGCCATGCTGTTCGTCGCCGCCAAGGTCTCCCATTTGGCCGTGTTGCCGCAGGGCAAACCGGAACGCGAACAGCGCGTGCTCAACATGGTGCGGACCATGGATGAGGCGGGCTTCGGCGCCTGCACCGTCACCGGCTCCTGCGAGGCGGAGTGCCCGAAGGAGATTAGTCTTGACTTCATTGCCCGCATGAACCGCGAATACGGCAAGGCCATCCTCAAAAATTCGCCCCCGGCAAAAAAAGGCGGCGACTAGGAGCTTTCCTTGAAGATCATCACGGATCCCCGATGCACCCAATATTCCGCACCGGGCCATCCCGAAGGGCCGGAGAGGATCAGCCGCACCGTGGAAGCGCTCAAGGCGCAGGATAAATTGAAGTTGACATGGACTGATCCATCGCCCGTCGATGAAGCCTGTATTGCGCTTGCCCACACCCCGCGACATATCGAGCAGGTCCGGAACGCCGTCGATTTCGACGCCGATACTCCTGCTTATCCCTTCATCGAGGAACATGCGCGGCGTTCGGTGGGAGGTGCTGTCAAGGCATGGGAATCCGCCATGGCGGGGGAAGCCGCGTTCAGCCTGATGCGTCCGCCCGGTCATCACGCCACTCGGGAACGGGCCATGGGATTTTGCTACTTTAACTCCGTCGCCATCGCCGCATTGGTGGCCCGCGGCGGCTGCAAACGGGTCGCGGTGTTTGATTTCGATGTCCATCACGGCAATGGCACGGAAGATATTCTGATCGAAAAACCGGGTTTCGCCTGCATTTCGATTCACCAACACCCGGCATATCCTTATACCGGCTTGATAAACCGCGGCGGCAATTGTTTCAACTTCCCGGTGCCGCCGGCCACGCCGCGCCCGGAATATCGCGCCATCTTATCGAGCGCTTTTGATGCATTGAAAAAATTCCGGCCCGACATGGTGGCTGTGTCCGCCGGGTTTGATGCCTTCCGCGGCGATCCGCTGGCCGATGGCACCCTGGAAGCGGAAGACTTTTATTGGCTGGGCGAAACGATTCGCAAGTTGGGAGTCCCCGCCTTCAGTGTTTTGGAGGGCGGTTACAGCCCGGCCCTGCCGGAACTCATTTTGGCCTATCTAACCGGGGTGAACGGATGAAAATCCTGGTTGCCATCACGGGAGCCAGCGGCGCGATCTACGCGCAGCGCCTCCTCGACAAGCTCGATTCGCGCCAGCACGAGATTCATGTCGTGCTGAGCAACTACGCGCAAGTCGTGCTGGCCCAGGAACTGCCCGGC
Source organism: Limisphaerales bacterium (assembly GCA_052325505.1). Taxonomy (GTDB): domain Bacteria; phylum Verrucomicrobiota; class Verrucomicrobiia; order Limisphaerales; family Palsa-1400; genus DASRLE01. The sequence goes on along the minus strand of JBKQUS010000120.1, from coordinate 22,269 downwards.
GGATTGCGCCTGCCCGAGGGCGTCCAGACCCACGGCCTGAAAAGCATGAACGCGCCCTTCGCCAGCGGTTCCAATCCGCTCGACGCCATGGTCGTCATCCCCTGCACTATGGGCACCTTGGGCCGCATCGCGCACGGCTTCAGCGAGGATGTTCTGTTAAGGGCGGCGGATGTCACGCTGAAGGAAAAAAAGAAACTGATCCTGGTCCCGCGCGAAACCCCCTTGAGCCTGGTACATGTCAGGAATTTCGAATTGCTGCTCCTGGCCGGGGCGACCATCCTGCCCGCCAATCCGTCCTTTTACCATAATCCGACCGACATCCAGGGCGTCATCGACACGGTGGTGGCCCGGGTGCTGGATCATCTGGGCATTCCGCAAAATCTCCTCCCGCGCTGGGGCGAGGAACCGGAATGAGCGGTCTGTGTTAGACAAACTTCAGCCCGGGCGGCGTCCTGTTTGAAAGCGATGGCATCCGCGCCCAACATCGAACGCCTCTATGATGACCATGCCGCTGCCCTATTCGCTTTTATCCTGAACCTGCTCCGGAACGAAGCGGACACGCAGGACGTCATGCAAGAGTTGTTCGTCAAGCTGGCCCGCTGCCCGGCTCTGCTGGATGACGTGCGCGATGAACGCGGATTCCTGCTGCGCCTTGGCCACAATCTGGCCATTGACTTGATGCGCCGGCGCGGGACCCGCGACAGAAATTATGACCAACTTGCCCGGGAACCGATGGTGCTGTTTGCCAAAGGCGCGGACCCTGACGAGCAAACGTTCCGGGAGAAGCTGACCGAAGCCTTGGGCGAATTGCCGCCCGACCAGCGTGCCGTGGTGCATTTGAAACTCTGGGAGAAACTCACCTTTGAAGCCATCGCCGGAATCTTGGAAATTCCCCCGAACACGGCGGCCAGCCGTTACCGCTATGGATTAGACAAATTGCGCGAGCGGCTGCGTCCCATCTATGACGAAATTCAATGAACTCCGAATTTGAAAATCACCTGCAACGACAGCCAATGCGCGATGTTCCGCCGCAGTGGCGCTCCCGAATTATGGCCTCCGCCCAACCCAAGCCGGCCCGGTGGCGCGAATGGCTCTGGCCCTGTCCGCAAGCGTGGGCGACGCTTGGCGCAGCATGGGTCGTGATCGTCATCCTCCATTTCACCGCGCCGGATGAACCGCGGCTGGCTGGCAATTCCCAACCGTTGACGTCGCAGTCCTTCGCCATATTGCAGCAACAAACGGTAATAATGGCGCAACTGCTTGGCCCAAGCGATGCCGACGATCAGAGCGCTCCTCTACCTGTCGCCCCAACGCCGCGGAGTGAAAGAGAGCGCAGACAACTTTTCGGATGACCTTTTGAGCCATGGAAAATCACACCGTCACGCCTGCTTTACGCCATGGATTTTTTCGCCGCCTCATGAGTTGGCGCGGGCTTTTATTTGTGCTGGCGGCATTCATCACTTTTGTTGCACTGCTTCTTGCTGAGGAAAATTGGCGCGGCGCCCGCGCCTGGCAGAACTACAAACGCGAAATGGAAGCCCAAGGCGAACGCTTCGACGCCGCCCGCCTGATTCCGCCAAAAATTCCCGACGACCAGAATCTCGCGATGCTCCCCTACTTCACTAACGAAAATGCAGACGCTGGACCAATGACAGGCCTAACCAATCAGTTCTCGTGGCCTAATCTCCGCCACTCCGCCACGTGGCACCATGGACTGGCGACTGATTTGAGCGAATGGGCGAAAACGTTCCACGGCCCGGGTGCCGACCCCGTGCAAGCCGCCTCGACCGTGCTGGATTATCTCAATAAACACGAACCCGTCCTCGCGGAACTGGAAAGCGCAAGGCAACGGCCGGATTGCCGCTTTAATATTCGTTACGAAGAATGGGAAAACCAGGACTGGGGAAACCAGCATGGCGCGCAGCCGACGATCGATCAATTCGTCAGAATCAAACAGTTGATCAGATTGCTTTCCTTGCGTGCCCAAGCCGAAATGGTTTCCGGTCGGACCGACCGGGCGATTGACGACATTAACGTGATGTTCCTGATAGACGCCGGACTGAAAGACGAGCCGCTGCTCATTTCGCAACTGGTCCGGATTGCGGCCATGTCGATCATATTGCAGCCTGTGGGCGAGGGTCTGGCTGAACACCGCTGGTCCCAGCCTCAACTTCGACTTTTGCAGGAACGCTTGCAAAAGACTGATGTGATCGCCTCGATGGTGCGAGCGCTGTATGGCGAGCGCGACATTTGCTGCAATCCGGCGTTCGATCGTGGAGTAGTGTCTCCGCGGGGTTGGAATCGTCTCGAACAACTCAACATTAATCTCGCGATCCACGGCACGGTGCTTCCCCGAATTGACCTTGCGGCCAGGGTGATCAATCCCAGCGTCAATCATTCCATGGATTTGGCTTTCAAGGAATTCTCGAACTGCAATTGGTTCGACCTTCTGGTGATCAGGCACTCCTTCTTCGCCAAAGTGTTGCTGCCGGTCTTTTCCCATGTGCCGCAAAACACTGCCTTCGCGCAAAGCGAGCTGGATATGGCGATGCTGGCCTGCGCCTTGGAACGCTATCGGCTGGCCGAAGGCCGGTACCCGGAAGAACTCAGCGCCTTGGTTCCCCGATTCGTCGCCATCTTGCCGCATGACATCATCAACGGCCAGCCCTTGAAATACCGGCGCACGGATAATGGACGCTTCATACTTTATTCCGTTGGCTGGAACGAAGCGGATGACGGCGGCGTGGTCGCCACGAACAAGGACAACCATCAGGACATCCTGCAAGGCGATTGGGTCTGGCAGTACCCGAAGGGAATTGACCAGGGCAGAGGCCTCTAAATTCTTGCCAGTCATTAGAAGTCAAGAAGGGTGTGGCCCGGGTGCTGGATCATCTGGGCATTCCGCAGAATCTCCTGCCACGCTGGGGAGAAGAACCGGAATAAGCGTCAACTATAGCCGAACGCTTGAAGGTAAGGCTCCAGGCTCGCTTGGAGCGGAGCCAGGGCCTCGGCGTAATGTTCCCACCGTCTCACGGCTCGATTATGGATCGGTTGCGTGACTTCACCGTAGGTCGGCGAATGCACAAATTTGCGGCGCGTCGTTTCATAATATTTCGCCTGCGCCTCATGCCACGGCAAACCCAGGAAATTGGTCACGCGTCGCCCTTCTGCCTCGAGGTTGCCGACCATGTCCTCGTAACGGGTTTCAATCCAATCAAAACCGCCCAACTCCCTCATGCGCAGCCACACGTCCATGCTTAAGGCGTAGAATTTGGCGGTCTTCTCCAGGCTGGCAAAGTTGACGATGCCCCAGTCCGCCTGGACGTTCTGAAAGTGGCAACTGATGACAACGTCCCGAGGGTCGCGCAAGGTGATGATGATTTTCGATTGAGGGAAAAAGCGGAGCCAGACAGGAAGCCACGCCGTCGTGGAGGGGTTTTTGTCCAACAGCACGCTGTTGCCTGGTTCCTCCTCAACCTCGCGCAGCAGGCTCTTAAGATAACGACCGGTCAATTGGGCACGCCTCGCGGCGGTGAGCGCGTTCAGGGATGTGAGAGTCAGCCCCGGGGTCGGCGGCGGGGAATTCAGAGGTTTCAATAACTCCGCCAGGGACGGCATCGATTCGTCAAATACAAGAATATCCGGATGGGCGCCGAAAATCTGTTCGATGAGCGTCGTGCCGCTGCGCATCGCCCCGCCCAAAAGCGCCAGGGGATGCGGGCAGGGGGTGGCGGCGGATTCCTCGCGCCAGCGCCGCATCGTCTCCGGTTTCAACTCCGCCAGCAATTGCCGCCGCGCCTGGTTCGTCTTCTCATAAGCCTGTTCGAGCGCCGCCGCGTCCACTGTCTGCCGCCGAAGCGTTTTAGACTTGCCCAGCCAAATCAACGCCTCGTCGTATTGTCCCAGCGCGTCCAAAACAACGCCCAGCAGATGATAGGCGTTGACCAGCACGTCCGAAGGCAGCGGCACGGTCTTGAGCAAGTCGCGCAAAGCCGTCTCTGCTTCCTCATTGAGTCCCTTGCGATGCAATAAAAACGCCCTGACAAACAGCACCTGAACGTTCTTCGGATGCTGGGCTGGGCACGTTTCGATGCAATCCCAAGCCTCATCCAGATGACGAATTCGCTCCAGCCACGTGGCCAGAGTCAGGCGCACATCGACCGACCCAGGATCGGCTTCCACCGCGCGCCTGAGGCAGGCCAGGGCCTGATCGAGGCGGCGAAGGTGGTAGTATTGCGTAAAGAGAAAAACCAGCAACTTGGCATCGGAAGGGGCCAGCTCCATGGCGCGTCGAAAGGCCAGATCGGCCTCCGTGAAATCGAGATCGCCCGCCGCGGCGCTGCCCAGTTCGGCCCATAACTGCGGAACACCTGGGAACATTTGGGCCAGATTCCGATAAATGGCCAGGGCGGCAGCATGGTTGCCTGCGCGCAAATGTCGCTGCGCATGTTGCCAGGATTCCGCTGCATGAGGCCAGCGCTGCAATCTGGCAAGGTCTTCCGACGCACTGTTTTTCGAAGTTTGTGTCATGCAACTCCGGTAATTCGCGAGGAATATAAGGGTTAACACTACAGTTGGCAAGTGGAAACCATGCAAAACAACAATGCAAATTGATTGACCAGTTGGAAGACAAATATCCGGTCCCTCCGTTAGCGGCGGCGTGAACAGCAGTCAAAATCATTCGATGAAAAGATCGCTTTCAATTCGAATCGGTGATGGGTACAAAAATCAGGCGACATGAAACCAGAAGCCCATTCAGGAGCGACCGTTTATCACGCCTCGGTAGTTTCTCTGTTTTCGATGTTGTATCCCGGATCTTTTTTGGTTTTGATGGCTTGGACCGCCCTCGAACAGGGAACTCGCTTCGATGTCGCTGAAATTGGGTTTGGCCTTGTCGGCTGCTTGCCCGGCGCCTGCATTGTTTCCTGGATATTCTCCAGATGCTTTCCTGTGATTCTGTCCAAAAGCGGCATACAAGGATACTCATTCTGGGGATTGCCGCGATTCGTCCGATGGCAGGACATCAAGGAGGCGCGTGGTTTCAGCTTGCTTAATTTAAGATTCCTCAGGTTGTATTCGGTGCGGGATCAGAAAGTCACGTGGATTGGTCTGTTCCAGGCGAATCCCCGGGATTTTCTGCTGCAGATCCAGATTTTCGCGCCAACAGACAGCCCCATTCTGAAGTTTGTCGTTCGGTAAGAGCCGCGATGCCTTCTTAAAGAGTTGAAATGCAGCGCGTTACAGCCGCTTTTAAAAAATCTATTGACGAGAAAATTGTTTAACTGTAAAGTCCATTTAATGAATGACCAATTAAGGCCATGATGCAGGGGTGAAATTATGAAGGATGAGTTGCCAGGTGAATCGCGGGCGGCGATTTGGAAAACCAGCAAGCCCATTTTTCTGCCGCATCCATATTTCTGCCTTCCAGAAATGCCGGAGGCTCAAAACCGATGAAAAACTCTTTCGGAAAGCCATATTTTGCGGAAACCTGCTTTTTGGCGTTTTCCCATCGGAAGCCAATGATACCCAATGCATTTCGCCTGAAACAGGGCGTGGGATTTCTCCAAATTCCAGAGAAATTCTCCAGGGGTGGTATGGGGGGAGGGGCCACCCTCCTAATCACAACAGCCAACAAGGAGGCAGCCTGTGAGAATTAGATCAGACCCACACGCGGCTTCATACGAGGCCGCTTTGACGGAGGAGCAGCGGATTGCGTTTCACTCCTTGTTGCTCTCGGGCATCACGCTGGCTGATGCGCGGGAGAAAGTGCCGCCGTGGCCGGTCGGCCCGGACAAGGACAAGAAACCTTCGATTGCGTGCTTGGGGAAAATCAGGGTGCGGCTGCGCACCGAGGTGAGGATTTCCCGCATCGAGGAGGCTAAAGCCACCATGCGGGCGACGCGGAATATTATAAAAAGCCTGGTCAACAAAACAGACCAGGAGATGGTGCTGGACGACGCCATGACGCTGATCGGCCAGCAGGTGATTGATGCCTGTCTCGAATTGGATGGTCCGTCGTCGAAAACGACGGCGGCGTGGTTGCTGCTCAGGCGGGCGGATCAACGGCGCTTTGACCAGCGCACGGCCATATTTGAAGCAGCCAGGGCCAAGCAAGCCTTGGAGAATCCTCCTTCGCCGACGCTGAGCGAGGAGGGAAAGGAAGGTGCGTGAAGGCGAATCTTCGGAATGCAACCCTTACGAACGGAGAACCCAACAATGAGAATTGACAATGTCGCGGGTCAATTGTCCATTATCAATTGTCAATTCCCCCAAAGCCCCGTTTTTGGTGCTTTTCTCCGTTTCCTGTGCTGTGCTATTTTGCCAGCTTAAGTTTAACTCTTGAATGCTCAAGTTTGTTAACATGACACGCAAAACCGCATTATTATTTGCCGGACAGGGCGCCCAATACGTCGGCATGGGCCGGGATTTCGCCGAAAAATGCCCCTCCGCCAAAATCTGGTTTGACCGCAGCCGGGAACTGCTCGGCTTCGATCTGCCCGCCCTCTGTTTTAACGGCCCGGACGCGGATTTGATCCGCACCGAAAACGCGCAGCCGGCCATCTTTCTCGTCAGTTGGATCGCCTTGCAACTGCTGGAAGAGCACTTGCCCGAAGTGGATTATCAGGCCGCCGCCGGATTGTCGCTGGGCGAATTGACGGCTTGGACCGCCGCGGAAGTCTTCACTTTCGAGGATGGGTTGCAGATCGCGCGCAAGAGGGGACGTTTCATGCAGGAAGCCTGTGATCTGACACAAGGAGGCATGGCCGCGATTCTTGGCTTGGACATTGCAAAGATGCACGCCGTCTGCGTCCAGGCGGAGGTCGATATGGCCAATCTCAATTGCCCGGGTCAAATCGTCATTTCAGGCGAATCCGACAAGGTCGCCAAAGCGTGTGAGCTGGCCAAAGCCGCCGGCGCGAAACGGGCCGTGATGCTGCCGGTGGCTGGCGCTTATCACTCCCGTCTCATGGCCAGCGCCAAGCCCAAGGTCGAGGCCATGCTCCATTCCGTGCAAATGAATGAACCGGTCATGATGGTCATCGCCAACGTCTCCGCCCGTCCCCATACCGAGCCTCCTGACATCCGGGCGCGGCTGATCGACCAGGTTGTTTCCTCCGTGCGCTGGGAGGATTCGGTCCGCTATTTGATCGAGCACGGTTTCACACGGTTCATTGAATTAGGCCCCGGCACCGTCTTGAGCGGATTCGTCAAGCGGATTGACAAGACCGTGCAGACCTTCTCGGTGGCCGACGTCGCCAGCCTTGAAGCGACTGTCGCGGCATTGAAAAACGGGGGTTAAACCGCCAACAATTTATGCCTCAACTTGCCAGCCAAATTGCCGTCATCACCGGCGCGGGCCGCGGGATTGGCCGCGCCATTGCCCTGAAATTTGCTGCGGAAGGCGCCGACATCGCCTGCGTCTCGCGCACCGCCGAAAATGCGGAGAAAGTCGCCGCCGAAATCCGCCTCCTGGGCCGCCGGGCCTGGGCGTATGCGGTGGACGTGGCCGATTCCGCCGCCGTCGCCGCCGCCGCCGAAAAAATCCTCCAGAATGCCGGCAAAGTAGATATTCTGGTCAACAACGCAGGCGTCACCCGTGACGGCTTGATTATGCGCATGAGCGGGCAGGATTGGGACGCCGTGTTAAACACCAATTTGAAGGGTGCTTTCCTGTTCACCCAAGCCTTAAGCCGGAGCTTCCTGAAACAACGCTCGGGAAGGATTCTCAACATCGCCTCCGTCATTGGCTTGATGGGCAATGCCGGCCAATGCAACTACGCCGCCAGCAAGGCAGGGTTGATCGGGTTCACCAAGTCCATCGCCAAAGAATTCGCCTCGCGCGGCGTTACCGTTAACGCCCTGGCACCGGGCTTCATCGAGACGGACATGACGGGGACGTTGACCGCTGAGATGAAAGCCCAGATTCTTGAGCGCATCCCCTTGCGGTCGCTAGGGCAGCCGGCGGATATTGCGGAAGCGGCCCTTTTCCTGGCCGGTCCCGGCACCCGATATATCACTGGACAGGTATTGACCGTCGATGGCGGGATGGTAATGTAGGTTCCGATTCCGCACTGAACGGCCGCATTTTCAGCCTGCGGAGCTGGCCGGGACAGGGGCCGGACAGTAGAAAGAATGCGGCTTTTTCCCCTTCGGGAAAAATTTTTGAATGAAGGCTTGACGCGTTTTGCAGCATCGGGCATAGACACTGAAAATAGAAATGGAGTTTAACAATGGCAGAAAAAACAATTGAGCAAAGAGTCAAAGACATCATCGTGGAACAGCTTGGCGTCAATCCCGATCAAGTGACGCCCGACGCCAAGTTCATCGAAGACTTGGGGGCGGATTCGTTGGACACGGTCGAACTGGTCATGGCCTTGGAAGAGGAATTTGGCAACGAAATCCCCGACGAACAGGCGGAGAAACTGCAAAGTGTCGGCGATGTCGTCAAATACATTGAAGACTCCCAGAAGAAATAGGCGTTAAATCCATTTTCCCAGGGCAGCGGTCTTGAGTGTCGCTGCCTTTTTTTATGGCTGATTGGACAGACCGCAGAGTCGTCGTGACGGGATTCGGTGTTGTTTCCTCCCTGGGACAGAAGTTCCCTGTCTTTTGGGACAATATCCTGGCCGGCAAGTGCGGCATCCACAAGATCACCTCTTTCGACGTTTCCGATTACGACTGCCAGATCGCGGCTGAGATCACGGACTTTGATCCCACTCCCGCTTTTTCCTCACCAAAAGAGGTGCGGCGAACTGACCGTTTCGCCCAATTTGCCATGGTGGCCGCCCATCAGGCTTTGCTCGACTCCGCCCTCGATTTGGACAAGGAGGACCGGGACGAAATCGGCGCCATAATCGGTTCCGGCATCGGCGGTCTGCACACGCTGGAGGAACAGCACAAGGTTCTTCTCTCCAAGGGGCCTGGCCGCCTCTCGCCCTTCATGATCCCCATGCTCATTTCCAACATGGGTTCCGGCCTTTTCTCGATGAGCTTCAATTTGCGCGGGCCGAATTTCTCCACCTGTTCCGCCTGCGCCACTGCCACCCATGCCATCGGCGAAGCCTGGCGCACCGTCAAGATGGGCGATGCCAAAGTCATGTTTGCCGGCGGCAGCGAGGCGGTCATCGTTCCTATGGGCGTGGGCGGCTTTTGCGCCATGCGCGCCTTGAGCGTCCGCAATGATGATCCCCAGCACGCTTCCCGGCCTTTTGACCGCGATCGCGACGGCTTTGTCATGGGCGAAGGCGCGGGGGTCCTTATGCTGGAGGAATTGGATCATGCCCGGGCGCGCGGGGCGCGCATTTATGCCGAGATCGCCGGCTACGGCAACACCGCCGACGCCCACCATTTGACCGCTCCGTCCCCCCAGGGCGAAGGCGCCGCCCGCTGCATGCGCATGGCGTTGCGCTCCGCCGGCCTCAATCCATCCGATGTCTCCTACATCAACGCCCACGGCACCTCCACCCCCCAGGGCGACATCGCCGAAACCCAGGCGATCAAAGCCGTCTTTGGCGAGCACGCCAAAAAACTGGCCGTCAGCTCCACCAAGGGAGCGACCGGGCACATGCTGGGCGCGGCCGGAGCCGTCGAAATGGCGTTATGTGTCAAGGCCATCGAATGCAACATCGTCCCGCCCACCATCAACCTGGAGAACCCCGACCCGGAGTGCGACCTGGATTACGTGCCGAACAAGGCCCGGGAAATGGAAGTCAGGGCCGTTGTCAATAATTCTTTTGGATTCGGCGGGCACAACGCCTCCATTGCCGCCCGAAAATTCGCGGGTTGACGGAGCCGATCTGTTTCATTTGTCCAACAGGTCCGTGTGGAACATCGCGGCCTCACTCATGTTGCCGTAGCGGTCCACAGCCGAGATGGCGATGATGTCCCTGATCCCGGCTTCTGCCGGCACCACTTCTTCCGTTCGCGTGCCCGGCAGAATTTCCGTTGTCCACCGGCTGCCGGTTTTTCTCCGCACCACCCATTGCCAGGCGCGGCCCGGGTCCTCCTTCCACTTAAGCGTGATGTCCCGTCCGTTTTGCCGGGCCGTCAACACGGGCCGGGCTGGCACGCCGCTGCCCAGCCAGGCGCAGGCAGGGACCAGTGCCGGCTCCGCATAGACCCCCTTGCGCAACGCTTCCGCCACCCCGCTGCGATGGGTCAACAACAGCGTGCTGTGCCACAGGATTTCGCCCGACGTTCCGGCCTGCCTGCGAGTCAACGCTATTTCATTCGTTGTCTCCCGCGCCTCGTCAATGATGCCCGCCCAGCCGCCCACCCTCATTCCGGCCAACAAGAGGCGGTGTCGCGTGTTTTGGCCGGCCCACCATTTCAGCAACGCGGCGAATGCGTGCGGCTTGTCCGCGGCTGGCCAGTAAAGCTGTGGCGCAAGATAATCCACCCACCCCTCGGCCAGCCAGGTCCGCGCGTCGCCGCACAGCTTGTCATACGCGTCCAAACCGGTGATGCCCCGGGGTTGATTGGGCCGCCATATCCCGAACGGACTGATCCCGAATTTGACCCAGGGCTTTTCCCTTTTGATCCCTTCGGAAACGGCCCGCACCAGCATGTTCACGTTCTCCCGACGCCAATCGTTGCGGGACATCTTTCCGCCGGTTTTCTGATAGCGCCACCACGAGGCTTCGTCGGGAAACTGCAATTCGCGCCCGCCCTCCTTTTCCGGGTCGGGATAGAAATGGTCGTCAAAATGCACCCCGTCGATATCGTAGCGGCGCACCACGTCCATGATCACGCTGAGAGAGTAATCCCGCGTTCCCGGCTCCGTCGGATCGAGCCAGAGGAACTTGCCGTAAGTTCGCACCAGGCCGAAATGGGTTACGCTGACATGGTTGCTGGATACAGGCATCTTGAAATTCCGGGAATGAACGCGATAGGGATTAAACCAGGCGTGCAATTCCAATCCCCGTTTATGGGCCTCTTCCACCGCGAAGGCCAGAGGGTCGTAATAAGGCTGGGGCGCTCTTCCCATCTGGCCCGTCAGGTATTCCGACCAGGGTTCGATCTTCGAATCATACATGGCATCGCAATTGCCGCGCACCTGGAAAACGATCACGTTCAAATGCAGTTCCACCGCGCGATCCAGGATGGCGGTCAACTCCGCCTTCTGCTCGCGCGTAGTCAAAGTCCGTTTGGACGGCCAATCAACGCCGTCCGCTGTATCGACTGTCGCCACCCACAATCCGCGAAACTCCCGTTCCACGGCTGGCAGTGCTTCCGCCGCGGCCTGCGGTTGGACCGCGCCTCCCGCCAGGGTCAAAACCAGAAGCGCTGCGCTGATGCGCGATGTTCTACTCATACTCAACATGAGGTGGTAGAAGTAGCTTGCGGGGTGGCAGCAGGAAAGCAGGAATGTGCGAAATGAGGATGACCATCGCACAAGCCCATAGTCAGAGCGCTTCTTCCACCACGGCGGATAATTCTTCGCGCGTCAAAACAATGGGGTTGGCTTTCATACTGCTGGCGTTTTTTGACTTTTCCACCAGATCGGCGGTGTGCTGAACTGTAAGGCCGTAGGCACCGAGCTTGGGAATTTGCAGATCCGAAACCAACCGGGCCACCCATTCGACGCCATCATCGGCCTGCGCGCTGTTCCGGCCTGTCAGCAGACCCGCGATTTCCTGGTAGCGCGGCAGGGCCGGGTTGGCGGGATCGCGGGAGCGCAATGCGGCGAGGTTGGTCGCCATCACCCACGGCAACAGCGCTGCGCATATTGCGCCGTGGGGCGTGCCAAACATGCCGCCAATGACTCCTGCCAGGCCATGCACTGCTCCCAGCCCGGCGTTGGCCAGCGCCAATCCCCCGAACAGGCTGGCCAGGGCCATGTCCTCGCGCGCGGCGGCGATCAAGAACGATCCGCAACGATCGTGCCACCCGCCTGATCCCTTCCACGCACAAGCCATCCGTCATGGGGTTGGCCCGTCCGCTGACGTACGGCTCGATAAGTTGGGTGAGCGCATCCAGGCCGGTGCTGGCGGTCAGGGCCGGTGGCAAATCCCAGGTCAATTCAGGATCCACCAGCGCCACTTTGGGAAGCATCAAAGGACTGCGCAAACTGACTTTGAGCCGGTGCCCGGGCGAGGTCAGGACGGAGTTGCGTGTGACTTCCGCTCCGGTGCCGGCGGTGGTTGGAATCGCCAGCATCGGGGCAGGAGGCCGCGCCAAAGCTTTGCCGCCGCCGATGACTTCGAGGTAATCCAGCACGTCACCGTCGTTGGTGAGCATGGCGGCGATGGCTTTGCCCGCATCCAAGGCGCTGCCGCCGCCAAAGCCGATTACCAAATCGCATCGCTCCCGCCGGGCCAGGGCAACTCCCCGCCGGACCATTTCCAGATCAGGCTCGCCCTCGATTGCAAAGGGAACGGCCCCCACCTCAACCTCGCGCAAGGCGTCCAACAGCCGTTTGGCCCGTTTCGCGTCGCGACCTGTCGTGACCAAAGCGCGGCGTCCGAATTCTGCGGCCAGCGGACCGGCCTGACGGATTGCGCCCGCGCCAAAAATGATGCGGTTGGCGGTGGCAAATTCAAAACGCATGAGAGATTTCCCCCTCTCACCAGTTTTCGTCCGGCGGATGGAGGTTGGTGAATCTGACGCCGATGCGCGGTTCGGCCATCATGGGCGCAACCGCGTCCCGCCAGATTTGATAATGGCGGGTCTCCTTGTGTCGGGCCGGCGCGTCCGCGTTGCGATAGGCTTCGACGATGACGAACTGGTCGGGAGCATCGGTTTGCTGCATGAAATCGAAGCGGGCGATGCCGGGTTCCTTCAAACTTTCCCGGGCGTTGGCAATGGTGGCTTCTCGAAAAGCCGCCACGCATTCGGGCTTGACCGTTATGTGAACATGGACAACGAGCATAAAACCTCCTACTGTAAATACTATGTTTGTCCGTAGTATGATCCCGGACCGTGCTTGCGGAAGAAATGGGCGTCCAGCAGCGCCGGCTGGATGGGTCTGGCCCCGGGATTGAGGCGCAGCGTTTCCGCCGCCAGGCGGGCGACAAATTCGAGGACGGCGGCGTTATGCACGGCCTTGGCGGCGTTTTTGCCCCAGGCAAAAGGGCCGTGCCCCGCCACCAGCGCGGACGGAATCTCCAGCGGGTCCAGGTTCCCGAACCTTTCGACGATGACATGGCCAGTGTTGGCCTCGTAATCCTTTTTAATTTCGCGCGTGTGGAGGAGGCGTGTGACCGGCACTTCTCCATGCCAGTAATCGGCGTGAGTGGTTCCGAGAACGGGGATGCCCTGACCCGCTTGGGCCCAAGCGGTGGCGAAGAGGCTGTGGGTGTGGGCGACTCCTCCGATTTTTGGAAATTTTCGGTATAAAACCAAATGCGTTGGCGTATCGGAGCTGGGCCGGAGTTTGCCTGCCACTACTTTGCCTGTTTCCAAGGACACCACCACCATCTGTTCCGGTTTCAGGCTGGCGTAGGCCACGCCGGAAGGTTTGATCACCATCAAACCGCGGGCGCGATCCACGCCGCTGACGTTGCCCCAGGTTTGAACGACCAACCCTTCCCGGACGAGGTCAAGGTTGGCCCGGCAAACTGCCTTTTTGAGAGTATCGATCACGGGAGGAGGGGTTGAGTTGAATCGTCCGTCGAAACGATGTTTATGGACGCTTCGGCCAGACCTTCCCCATGCGCTGTCAAATGCAGGGTGCCGGCGTCTTTGCCGGCTTGCACGATGACTTGGGCCAGGCCGTTAAAGACGCTGCGCTTCCAATGCACCGGCACGGGTTTGTCCGGGATTTCCAGGGCCACGCCTTTGTTCATCCCGCCCGGTCCACTCCAGTTGTGAACGGCCACCGCGACGGTGTTCTCCCCTTCATGGAGGAATTTCCGTATTTCGAAGGAAGGCTGACTGCTCCAGTCGTGTGATTCTCCGACCAGATGTCCGTTAACATACACCCAACCTTCATCGTCAATCATCCCAAAGCTGATGGCAATGCTCTCCGCGGCCAGTTCATCGGGAGTTGCCGCGAACCGTGTCCGATAAACGGCCGATTCGTCGGGCGTCAGCGGGCCGCTGTCGCTTTGCGCGTCCGCCTTGTCCCATTGGCTGTCGTCGAATTGTTCTCGGACCTCGGGCGGCCCGTACGGATTGGGCACCCGCCTCATGCGCCAGTCATTGAGGGCGATCCTGTGGCTTGTCTGTGAGGCGATAAAGGTGTCCGCCTCGTGGCAGCTCGGGTCGCCGTTGCCCACGCCAAGGATCCGGCCCGGCCCGGCCAGATCAAAGTCGATAAGATTTGCTGCCAATGGGACGACGCGCCCCTGGCCGTCCGTCACCGTCACGGTGATCACGGAAGCGTCCTCATCGCCGGCGTGGAGGGAAGTCCGGTCGGCGCTGAGTTTGATGGAGGCGGGGGCGCCCGCCGTTTCCACCTTGTCCTCGGCGATGACCTGGCCTGCCTTGAAACCACGGGCCAGGAGCGTGCCGGGGGCATACTTGACAGACCATTGCAGATGGGAATTTGTGGGCATGGTCTTGTGCCCGAGGCTTTGGCCGTTCAGGAACAACTCCACCTCATCGCAATTGCCCAGGCAGCGCACGTCTATGTCCTGGCCAACCTTGCCGGGCCAGTTCCAATGCGGCAGCAGATGGAGGACAGGCCGGTCGCCCCACCACGCTTTGTAGTAGTAGAAATTATCCTTGGCAAAGCCGCACGTGTCCATGATGCCGAAATGCGAGTTGATGCACGGCCAGGCATAGGGCGTCGGCTCGCCGCGATAATCAAAGCCGGTCCAGACAAACCCGCCCGAGAGCCAGGGGCGGGCGGAATAGACCTGCCACCAGGCCTCGGCCGTATTGCCCCAATTTGGACCAGCGTCATCGTAAGCGCTCATGTAGCCGCGCTGCTTGTCATTGGCATAAATGCCGCGCGTACACAAGGTGCTGGCCTGTTCGGTGCCGATCTCCGGCTGCAGGGGATGCTTTTTGTGGTAACTGTCCTCCGAGCCAATATGATAATTCCAACCCCTGACGTCCAGGACGCTGTTGACGCCTTCAAACACATCGCCCTCGCTGGCCGCAGCGGTGCAGAGGCGGGTCGGGTCCAGCGAATGTGCCAACCTTTGCATGGATTCGGCGCAACGAGCACCCGTCGCCGTCCCTTGTTGATTTTCCTCATTGAAGAGTGACCAGATGAAAACACTGGGATGATTGCGGTCGCGGCGCACCTGGCCTTCCAGGCGGGCCATGTTGGCGGCGTCGCTGCCGAGCAACCGGTTCTCGTCCATGACCAGCATGCCCAAGCGGTCACAGGCCTCAAGCAACTCGGGAGTGGGCGCGTTATGCGAGGTGCGAATGGCATTGCAGCCCATGTCTTTCAAGCGCCGGACGCGAAAATATTGCAGCGCGTCGGGCAGGGCCGCGCCAACGCCCGCATGGTCCTGATGGTTGCAAGTGCCCTTGACCTCATAAGGATGCCCGTTCAACAGAAACCCCTTGTCCGCGTCGAAGGCCAGCGTGCGGATGCCAAATTCAGTCTCCGTGCGGTCCACCACTTTGCCGCCGGAAGTGACGGTGGTGATGAGTTTATAAAGATTGGGCGATTCCGGGGACCAAAGTACGGGCGCGGACACTTCCGCCTGCTGTAAAACCGACTCGGCCGCCCACGGTTTCAAGTCCTGTGATTGTTCGGCGCGTGCGGCGGTTTTTCCCTGTGGATCAAGAATGTCCCACGCGACAGTGGCGGTCGCGGCATTGGATTGCGCGTTCTTCAGCAAGGCCTCGAGATTAATGGTGGCGGGGCCTTCCGGAACATTATTGGGGAACTGGCTATAGACAAAAATCCCATCCGGCTCGACGGCGAGGGGGCTTGTTTTGAGCAGGCAGACGTGGCGGTAAATCCCGGCCCCTTCGTAGAACCATCCCTCAAATTCCGAAGCGTCCACCCGCACCGACAGGGTGTTTTCGCCGCCACAATTGACCAAGTCGGTGACGTCATAGCGAAAGCTGCTGTAACCGCTTTCATGATGGCCGATGAGCCAGCCGTTAAAAAAGACGCGGCAATCCCGATAGACCCCGTCGAACTGGATCCAGAAACGGAGGCCCTTGTCCGTTTCGGGCACGGAAAAGGTGCGGCGATACCAGCCGACGTCGTTTTTGTGAAAGCCCGGCCCCACCGGCTTAAAGCCGTGACTGGTATCGGAGCGGGGATCGAACGGCAGTTCAATCACCCAATCATGGGGAAGATTGACCTTGCGCCAGGAAGCGTCGCCAAAGCTTCGCCCGGCGGGTCCCGAGTTGGCGCCCGCCTTGTCCAATTTTTCGCCCAGGCCCCAATCATCGCCCAGATGAAACCTCCATCCGAAATCCATCAGCAATTGCTGGCGGGGGGAAGAATCATTGGATTCGGCGGCCCAAGCCGTGAGGCCCAAGGTCAGCGCGATTACGTGGAAGGAGACAGCCAGCCGGCGGAGCGGCAACGAGACGGGATACTTTTTCATTATGGGGCCAAGAGGTAACCACGCCCGCGCCAGCGCACAAGCCAAAAAAATGACGGCTCATTTGAGGGGGGCAAATCAGTTTTGGAAGCAAGATTAACCATCGCCAGCTTGATGGACAGCTCATCCGATTCCCCCAGCCACACGGAAATAAAATCACTTTGATTCACTTTGAGTAGTATGACCGGCTCAACCGCTGGTTGTTTTGTAAGGCGTTCCTAGATAGAAGTTTGCATACGATTTGACCGCCAGAGCACGGGTTTGATTTGCGGAAAGGCTGAAGTCTGAAGGCTGAAGGCTGAAGTTCTGAAAACCCACAGCCCCGTTTCTGCGTAATCCTGACGCATCCTCTGCCTCGCACGGATTTTGGCATTTTTGGCATTTTTAAATTATTTCCTCAATTCGGTTGACAGATGAGCGGCACTGCCGCCGCCGTTGTGGGTTTCTCGGACAAGTGAACACGGATGGGCGCGGATTTGACCGCAACTGAGTGCGATGCTGTGTAAAGAATCGCTGCGACTGGCTGCGACTCGGTGCGACCCGCTTTGATGGGGGTTTGACCCTCCTTCGCCGAAGCGGCTACGGGCAGGTCCGCCTTCGTCAAAGGGAACTTGCCGCGGCGCAACTCGGCGAAGGCGGGGCTTCTTAATTCATCCTTCATCAATCCCATTTTCTTTGAAAACTTATATGCTTTAATTATTCAATAGTCAAATGCTATTTTAAGTATTTTTTGCGGTAACAGTCGCACCCGGACAAAGAGAAATGGCCAAAGCGATGGTGCGACCCTTCATGACCCTTTCACGCATATTTGTTGGTGTATTCTCGAACCGTGCCGCAGCCTATTTTAACCCCGCTTGTGCCGCGGCTTTGGGATCGATTTTTATGAGGGCGTTGGTTGCCCGACGCCGTGTCGATGAATCGGTGTCTGTCAGACATTTCAAGAGGGGGCCCAAGCTGATTTTGCTGCACTTCCGAATCCTCCGAGCGCAGAAACGGCACGCTCCTTTTGGCCGACATCGGAAGACGTAAGAAATGGAAGTAAGGCCGGAATGCTTGCTTCCGGGATGCTGTGAATTTTCCCGAGCGCAATGATGGCATGACCCCGGATCTCTGAATCGTTAGTGGGTCCCAACGCGCGAAGCAAACTGGGAACGGCTGCGGCTGCATTGGTTCCTAATGCGCCAAGTACAAGAGCATAATCACACCAATTTAGAGTCTGCGCCGACGTTCTGGCAGAGGTATCGTTTAATCTTTGAATATAAGGAGAGAGCGCTTCCTGTTTTATTTTAATTAATGCGGCCGCCGCATTGGCACAGTCATCCTCCGCAGAATCCAGTGTGAAATCCTTAGTTACCCGCGTCAGCTCTGGAATTGCGTTCGAAGCCAAGGGACCAAATTCTCCCAAGGAATGAGCCGCTCGAGATCTCGGCTCGGGATGGGCCCTTACATAAGCAGTCAACAGTGAGGAACCGGGGAATCTGTAATACAGTCCTTCAATCAACCCGGGCTCCCAGCGCAGCTGCTTAATTAAATACGGCACAGCGCGGTCGCTCATTTCCGCAAGTGCAGAATTTCTTTCTTCGACCGTTTCATGCCCGCCGTTTGCAGACGGATCAATCCAGTAGCTGAGAGGTTTGCCTCTATAAAAGGGTTCATGAAGCCTGTCCGACCACAGAGCCATCCCCAGACCGACAACGAGCAAAGCGAGAAGAATGGTGCGGCTTTGCTTTTTCATGAAAGGGTCCTCGGAAGCGAGTATTTTGCATTGTTCATTGTTCTTTCTCGCCGATTTGTTCCTGCACTGCTTTCATTTGTTTCAGTTTGCGCACGCCAGTCAGGTTCAGTTTCCCAAGGACCCTTCATGACCCTTGTTCTGAGTTTTTAGGCGGCGAATTGAGTTATACTCAAACCGTCGCACCGGCTTTGGCCAGAAGCATGTCCAAATGTTCCAGGCAAAAACGGGACCATGATTCGTAGCCGGACGGGTCTTTCACAGCGTCGGCAATCGGGATAAATTCGGGGCCTGCAATGCCGATGCACCGGCCCGCGACGTTTACGTCCGGCACATGGACAACGTGGACCACTCCAAAATGCACCTGGCCAACTTCCGTGCTGTCGTCGTTGATCGCGGCCACCGCCGGGCCGTTCACCGCGTCGAAGGCCACCTCCTCCTTTAATTCGCGCCGCATGCCTTCCTGATAGAGATTGTTCGAGAAAAGGCCGGGAAGCTGGTGATCTTCCTCCGAGATGTGCCCGCCAACGCCGACGGAATACAGTCCATGCAACCGTGTTTCCTGCCCGCCTTTGCCCCGCCGGTAGCGCAGGATTTTGTCTTTGCAGACCAACAGGACGTAGGGGATGAGCTGTTTGTAACGCTTATCCTGCTCGGCATCGCTCCGGTTGAGGTACACCAAATTTGAGGCGGACGTGAAGACCGGCAGGTATTTCCCGACCTCGAGGCTGAGGCCCTGGAACACGCCCAGTTCTTCGAGGAGTTTCCGTTTAAAACAAAGCACTCTTTCTTCTGTTGGCATGAGTCTGGTTGCCTTTCTTGTTGCGGCCCTTTCAAGAGTGCTGGCGAAGCCGCTGCTGCACGAGCAAAATGTGGGTCTTCATATCAACGCGTTATTCAGAGCTTATTCACATTCCGGCGCAAAACCGGGCCGGTCAGACTTTGGCTTGTCATTTTTGCCGGGCTGCGGCAGCCTGCCAGACCTTGATTTCGATGTTGCCCAATTCCGGCGGCAATTTTATACAAATTGGCCGCCGCCGGTGTCTGTCCGGTGGAACGCAGGGAATGTAATGATGAATCCTAAACCGAAACCGGCCCAGGTGCCGCTGGCTAAAACGCCCGGCGCCAAAGCGCCCCCGCAGGGCATGTTTTCTGGCGTCCAGAAGGACATGGCGCCGCAGGCTAAAACGCCCGCCAAAATGTCCCCCCCTCCGCCAACCCCAGCCAAGGTCCCGCCGCTGTTTCGGCGCATCGATTGGTGGACGCTGGCTGTTACCTTCGCCATCGTTTGGGTGGTTTATTTCATCTCGCTCGCGCCGCAGGTGACGCTGGAGGATTCCGGTGAACTGACCACGGCGTCGTATTGGGCCGGGATTCCGCATCCGCCGGGCTACCCGTTCTGGACGATTTACACCTGGCTGTGGACTGCGCTGATTCCGTTCGGCAATATCGCGTGGCGGGTGCAACTGGCCGAAGCCACCACCGCCGCCATGGCGTGCGGGGTGCTGGGGCTTATGGTGTCGCGCGGCGGTAGCATGCTGATGGAGGGCATCGAGGAACTTAAAGGGATGACCGGCAAGTGGGAAGGGGCCATTTGCATGGTGTGCGGGGTCACGGCGGGCTTGTTGATGGGGTTCGGCAGTTCCATGTGGAAGGAATCGGTGGTCGTGAACCGCATTTCCGTCTTTGGCGTGCCGTGGTTGATGCTGGTGCTGGTCTGTCTGTTGCGCTGGATTTACGCGCCCCATCAACGGCGCTATCTCTACGCCGCCATGTTTTTCTTCGGGATTTGCGCCACCATCCACCAGACCCTGATGCTGGCGGCCATGGGAATCGAGATTGGAGTCGCGATGTGCCAGATGCGTGTGGGACGCGATCTATTCCTGGCCAACAGCTTGGTTTACATTGCCGCGCTTATTGCCAAGAGTCAGGGCCTTTTGCCCGGCTTGGATGCGGCAAATCCGATGGTTTTCGGAATCTTCAACGCCGTGGGCATTGCGTCGGTTGTCGCCTGTGCCTGGTTAACCATCCAGACAGCGGGCCTCGGCACGGAATGGAAGGCGGTGCTGCTCATGGGAGTGCTGTGGCTGGCCGGGGCCGCTTTTTACTTTTATGAACCCCTGGCCGGCATGACCAATCCACCCATGGAATGGGGCTATCCGCGCACGGTAGAGGGTTTCTGGCACGCCTTGAGCCGCGGCCAGTATGACAAGGTAAATCCAACGGATATTTTTCGCGATCCCCGTCATTTCCTCATCGAGTTGGGCATGCTCGTTGAGGGTGTGGCCGACGCGTTTAGCTGGGTCTATATGTTCTTCGCGTTCCTGCCGCTGCTGTTTTTATTCAAGATGCAGAAACGCGAGCGCGCCTGGATCGTGCTGGTCGCCGGCTTGTATCCGTTCCTGGGCGTCCTGCTGACCATCACGCTCAGCCCCACCCCCGACCGGCAAATGGCCGACTTGGTAAAGGTCTTCTTTGTCGCTTCCCATACGTTGGTGGCCATCATGATTGGGTATGGGCTGGTCCTGACCGCGGCATACATGGCCACGCACTACCAGCAATTTCGGCGCTGGGGGTTGATGGCAACCGTCGCGGTCGCGCTGCCGCTGGCGCTCTATAATCTCAAGGACGCGACTGTCAAACATTTCCTGGGCCTGGATGGCGACATGGGCTGGGGCCAGTTGCCGCACTGGATCGGACAGGCTTTTGCCAAGGACCAATATGGCCTGCCCATCTTTGCCAATTTGATTTTGGTGACGGGCACCATTGCGTTCCTCGTGGGGCTGGCGGTCTATCGGCAGCGAGCGCCGTTGCTGATCACCCTGGCATTGTTTGCCACCATGCCGCTTTATTCGGGGCTGTCCCATTGGTTCCACAGTGAGCAACACAATCACTGGTTCGGCTATTGGTTTGGGCACGATATGTTCACCCCGCCATTCGTGGGGGCCGATGGCCGGCTGACTTACGATGCCACGCAACGCGCCCAAGCGGCCAAGGGCACCAACGGCCTGATGGTTTATCCCGAGATGGCGCGCGACGCAGTGTTGTTCGGCGGCACCGATCCGGGCCGTTTTTGTCCCACCTACATGATTTTTTCCGAGAGTTTCATTCCGCACAATTGCCAGCCTGTGCAGGACCAGCACTTTGACCGCCGGGATGTTTATATCATCACCCAAAACGCGCTCGCCGATAACACTTATCTGGATTACATCCGCGCGCAATTCAATCGCAGCGCGCAGATTGATCCGCCCTTCTTCCAAAATTTCCTTTCCGGCACATTACCAAGTCTTTTCCACGGCTCGACGCGGTGGCTGGCCTGGATGGACAATATTTTTGAATCCCTCGGCGCGGACATTGAGTTTCACCGCCGCACCGGCACCTCCTGGTTCAAGGCAGACCAATTCACCAACGTGCGGGATCTGGCGGCCCGATTGCGCCGGAGCGATCATCAGGATGCCTTGTCCAAATATCTTTATGGCAAACTGGGCAAGGAAACCCAGGCGCTGGTGGACGGCCAGGGTGAGGAGAGGGCATTGCGGCGGGCCTTGGCGGAGGATTTCAATGTCATTCTGAAGGACGGTTCCATTTATGATGCAGAGCGGTTTAAGGGGATCAAGCTGCCGCCGCTGATCGTGGAGGCGATGGGCTGGAACAATATTCCGGCGACGACCATCCGGCTCAACCGGCGGCTGCTGGAGGAGGCCTATGCCGGCGACATTGTCAGGAGTTTGGGGGGCGTTTATCCCGACACCGAGATTGCCACCCCCAGCCCGGAGGATTCGCAGCAATGTTTCAACGAATACCTGGAAGAAGCGCAGAAAAGGCTGGCGCACGACAACGAATTTCCCAACGAACCCCGCCAGGTCAAGCCGGGCGAGGATGTGCATATCGAGAACGGCCGCGTGTCGGTCTCAGGCCAGGTTGCGGTCATGAGCATCAACGGATTACTGACGAAGGTGATATTTGACAAGAACCCGGGGCACGAATTCTACGAGGAGGAGAGTTTTCCGCTGGACTGGATGTATCCGCATTTGACGCCGTTCGGGGTGATCATGAAGATCAACCGCCAGCCGG
>JBKQUS010000119.1:0-17175 GCA_052325505.1 Limisphaerales bacterium | reverse complement strand
GTAGAGCACCGAGTGCCGCCCCTCGGCATCAATCCAGTCGCTGTCGAAGCCTTGCAACTGATAGCGGAGTCTGGCTTTCTGCGGCGCGATGTAGCTCAAGACCGCGAAATTGAACTCCATCTGCCCTCGGCCCGCTGGAAGGGTGAGGGCTTTCCGGTTCTGCACTTCGACGCCGTTGATGCGGATTTGTTGAATATACACCGGAGGAACGATACTGTTGGCAATGAAGTGCCCCGGGTCAATCATGGCCAGTCCTTGGGGATTGGGGAACCAGATGCGGCCGTCCGCCGTCTTGGCGGCTACTGGCTCCCGTTTGGCATGGCCGGTAAATTTCATCGATTCCAACCCGTCGAACATCTGGCAGACGATGCGGTTCGTTTTGCCGTCGGCGAAGTCATTCAAGCTCTGGCGGCTGGCCCGCATGATGCCGGCGATGGAATCCATCCAAAAACTCCCCTGGTTGTCGGGGACAATCTCGAAGACATTATCATCGCCCAAGCCCTGCTTGGAGGTGATATTTTTAAGCTGGTCGTTCTTGATGCGGGCGATGCCGCCATCCAATCCCGCCCAAATCGCGCCATCCACGTCCTCGAAAATGCAGGAGACATTATTGTCAGACAGGCCCTCCGCGGTGGACCAACGCCGCGCGATGCCGTTTGTAATGCGAAATATGCCGTTATTGCAGGCCGCCCAGATGGCTCCATTGTGTGCCAGGCACAAATTGAAGATCCAATAGTAAGTCGGTTCCACGCCGCCCGCATAAGCGAACGGAGTCATCTGCCCGTTCTGGATGCGATAGAGCTTGTCACCGGCGGCCACGGCTAGGCCTTGTGCGTCTTCCACAATACCGGTGGGCCAGAGTTGGTTGGTCCAGGTCATCACAACTTTTCCGCCGGAAAGCTGCAACAGTTGTTTGTGGTCATCCGTCAGGTACAAATCCCCGTTGCTGGCCTCAAAGATGCGCTTGAACCATTGCTGGCGCAGTGCCGGATTGTTGGTGAAATCCGTCACTTTCCCGCCCTCAAAACAAGCCGGACCTTTTTCTGTGGTGATCCAAAGTCCTCCCGTCCGCTTGGCCGACACCGACACGACCGAACTGGACGGAAGCCCTTCACGGGCCGAGTAGATGGGGAATTTCACGTCCGTGATCTGGCTCAATCCATTCTGTGTGCCAACCCAGAGGCTGCCTTCGGTGTCTTCATAAAGACTCGTGATCGCGTCGCTCACTAATCCGTCCGTCTTCCGCAGCGTGGTGAGTTCCCCGTTTTCATAGCGGGCCAGGCCGCTCCCGAGTGTCCCAATCCAGACCACGCCGTGCCGGTCCACCAGCAGGCTGCTGATTTCGTTGTAGAAGTCGGGAACCCGCACCGGTTGGAGGTTGGAGTCATAGCAAAGCAATCCGTTGGCGGTGCCGACCCAAATCCGGCCGGCTGAATCCTCCGCCATCTTGAAAACAATGGACTTCTTTAGCGATGCATCCGGAAAAACTGCCAGCTTTCCGTCCTGCCAATAAAGCAACCCCTGCTCCATTGTTCCTATCCAGACGCGGCCTCCGCGGCTTTCGGAGAAGCACAGGATACGGTTCGCAAAATTTGTCTCAAAGAAAGTTTCCTGGGGCTTCCCCTTGACCCATCGGCCCAACCCTGGATCCGACCCTGTCCAGATGGCCCCGTCCGACGCTTCGAAAACCGTCGTGGAATTGACGCTTGTCTCTGCCCATCTTTCGTTCTCTATGGGGAAAAACTTGTGACCGTCGTAGTAGCCAAAATGCCCGCCGCTGATGGACAACCACATGCCGCCGTCCCTGGCCTCGCAAAGACTCTTGATTTGCTGGCTTTGCCCATCAGGCAGGGGAATGTTAATCAACCTGTATTCAACCCCGTCAAAGCGGACCATTCCCTTTTGGGTGCCGAGCCAGATGTAACCGTCCTTGGTCTGGGTGACGCCGGTGATGAGGTCGGCCGGCAGGCCGTTCTGGCGGGTCCAATTCTGGCAATTATACTGATAGACGGACTTTGCCGGATCCAAGGCAAACAAGGATCCAGCCGAGAGGAGCACGGCGCAGACGGGCGCGGTTCTCCTCAGCCACGGTTTCAACCAGTTCATTCCACTGACCTTATATGTTCTGATATATCAACTCTTTATCGTCACAAATCAGGTTCAGCTTGAGACATTGAGGCCCCCTCAAAACAGGGATGCAAAAGTTCATGACACGCCAAAAGTCAGGTGTTGCAGGGGTCAAACCGAAATGGCACTTGGTTAAGGAATTGCATTCATAAGACATTGAGTGACGGAGTGTTACACAGCTCCGCGGATCAAAAGTGCTGCAAGTGCCTTGCAGTACGTTCGGTGACTTCCCTCGGAAAGCGATTATGGCTCTGCGGTTAAAGGCAGAACCACAACCCGTCTCCGGTGTTGGGCCATGAGCACGGTTGGTGAAATCATGCCGGCCATTGAACAGCTTCGCATCGAAATCCTTGGATCTTTACCGCTCAAGTCATTAAACCATTTTTCACCAGGAACCACCGTTGACGCAAAAATAAGTAAAATATCATTTGACTATTGAATAAGTAACACATATACGTAGTCAAAGAAAGTTGGAATGATGAAGGATGCATTAAGAAGCCCCGCCTTCGCCCCAAAAGTTTTCAGGGTTGCGGCGCCGGCGGACTTGTCGCGCCAGAGCCTGGCCACGGCGGAAGCCCCCTGTGCGAAGGAGAATCAAACCCCCATCAAAGCGAATCGCACCGAATCGCAGCCAGTCGCAGCAATTCCTTACACGGCATCGCACTCAGTCGCAGTCAAATCCGCGCCCACTTTTCCAAAGCAGCCTTGGCGACGGCGGAACCATGATTAGCTTAGTTAAAGCCGAATCAAACCAGTGCTCTGGCGCCCAAATTGTATGCAAACATCTATGCAGAAACGACTTACAAAACAACCAACGGTTGAGCCGGTCATGCTACTCAAAGCGAATCAAAGTGATTTCATTTCCACGAGCCTGGCCGCTGAGGTTGCAAGGAACCTCGACAGAAGGCCCCAGGACAATACTTTGCTCTTTGAACCCGAGCCATCCCGATATAATCTCGCCGCGATGAAACGCTTTTCGGCATGATAATGGCACCCGATTGCTTTCTGTTGCACAATTGAAATCCCATGAACACCCAGCCAACAACATTCATTAAAGAGGACCCGTGGCGCATCTTGCGCATCATGTCCGAGTTCGTCGATGCCTTTGAAACCTTCTCCAAGATCGGGCCGTCCGTAAGCATGTTTGGCTCGGCCCGCAAGCACCCAAGCGATCCCTACTACAAGGCCGCCGTGGCCCTTGCCAAAGGCCTGGCAAAGAACAAACTGCCGGTCATCACGGGCGGCGGGCCGGGCCTCATGGAAGCGGCCAACCGGGGCGCAGCCGAGGCGGGCGGAACATCCATCGGCCTGAACATTGAACTGCCCACCGAACAGAAAGGAAACCGCTTTGCCAACGTGCCGCTGCATTTCCATTACTTCTTCTCGCGCAAGGTCTGCTTCGTCAAATATAGCGTTGGCTTTATCTTCATGCCGGGCGGCTTCGGCACCCTGGACGAGTTTTTTGAAGTGGCCACGCTGGTGCAAACCAAGCGCATCCCCGGCTTTCCGCTCATTCTTTTCGGGCACGAGTACTGGAACGGGCTGCTCCACTGGATGAAGTCAACCCTCGAAAAAAACAAGCTGATCAGTCCGGCCGATTTGCAATTGTTCACCGTCATCGACGACCCGCAAGAGGCGATTGATGTGATCCTGGAGTATATGCGAAAGGTTGGCCCCCCGGATATTGTCCCGCATTCTGTCGGCTGAACTCCGGGTTCACCCCTGTCGGACGCCTGTCATGCGCGCCATTCTGCAACATATCCAAACTGCGCACACGCCGGAATCGCTTGTCACTGCCTTGCGCGGCGAGCCGGGCGTTGTCCTGCTGCGCAGCAGCGCGTTCGACTCGCCGCAGGCCCGGTATTCTTTCGTCACGGCGCGGCCCTTCCTCACGTTTCGCTCGTTCGGTTCGCGATGCGAATTGGACGCGCCGCACCAGACACGCTTTGGCAACCCCTGGCAGGCGCTCGACATGCTGATGTCGCGCTATGAAATGCCCGACGAAATTGACCTGCCATTTCCGCTCGGCGGGTGCTTCGGCTTTTGGGGGTATGATTTGAAAAATTTCGTGGAACCGAAGCTGCCGCGAACGGCCATCAACGATTTGGACCTGCCGGATTGCCAGACTGCTTTTTACGACAGTCTCGTGGTGTTTGATCATCGCATGGACCAGGTCTGGATTATTTCCACAGGATTGCGGGCCGATGGCGCGCGCAATTCGACATGGGCGCGGCGCCAGCTTGGCTTTTGGAGAGACCTGTTGCAAACATCCTTCTTTCCCCTGCCCTCTCCTCCAGAGGAGGAGAGGGAGAACACTCAAAGCGCGAACGTCGTTACGGGAAATCTCGCCCGGGCGGAATTCATCGCCAAAGTCGAGCGCGTCCTGGAATACATTCGCGCCGGTGACATTTACCAGGCAAACTTGTCGCATCGCCTGACCGCCCGCGTCGAGGTGCCGGGATGGGACTTTTTCCAACGGTTGTGCGATGTTTCGCCCGCCCCGTTTGCCGCCTGGCTCGACTGCGGTGATTTTCAGCTTTGCTCGTCGTCCCCGGAACTGTTCCTCCGGATGAGCGGACTGGACATTCAAACCCGCCCCATTAAAGGGACGCGCCCGCGCAGCAGCGACGCGATGCGCGACGCGCAGTTGACTTACGAACTGCAAACCAGCGCCAAGGACATGGCCGAGTTGGTCATGATAACCGATCTGCTGCGCAATGATTTGGGCAAGGTCTGCGAATACGGTTCCGTGGAGACGCCGGAGTTGGTGCGACTGGAGCGTTACGCCCATGTGCAGCATCTGGTCTCGACCGTGACTGGCCGTCTGCGCGAAGGTCAAACGCACATCTCGGCTTTTGCCTCGTGTTTCCCGGGCGGGAGCGTGACCGGCGCGCCAAAAATCCGCGCGATGGAGATCATCGACGAACTGGAAGCCGTGACGCGCGGGCCTTACACAGGATCCATCGGTTACCTGGGATTCAACTGCGAAAGTCAATTGAACATCGCCATCCGCACCGCGGTGTGCCAGGCGGGGGCGATTCATTTCCACGTCGGCGCGGGGATTGTCGCTGATTCCGTGGCCGAGGCCGAATATGATGAAACACTGGCCAAAGCCGGCGGGTTCTTTGCCGCATTGCGCCACTTTGCCGGCCGGGAAATCCCTGCCCAGCCACGCGCATGATTGTTTTCCTCAATGGCCATTTTGTCCCGGAAGAGCGCGCGGTCGTCTCCGTTTTTGACCGTGGTTTCCTTTATGGCGACGCGCTATTCGAAGGGATGCTGGTGACGCGGGGCCAGCCCTTCCACTGGCTGGAACACATGGAGCGGTTGCGGCGCGGCGCCACATTTTTGCAGTTGACAGTTCCCTTCTCACCCGACGAACTGCTGTGGCACGCGCTCCGGCTGGTGCAACGGAACCGCATGTCGGAGTGCATCTTGCGCCTGAGCATCACAAGGGGCGTCACGGAACGGGGCTATTCCCCGAAGAACGCCAAACGCCCAGCCGTCGTCATGACCCTGCATCCCGCGCCGGTCATCACAAAAATGCCGCGCTGGCGCGTCGTCACCGCGTCATTCCGCCTGCCAGCCAACGATCCGCTGACCCGGTTCAAGACTGCCAACAAGCTTCCCCAAGTCCTGGCGCGGGCGGAAGCCGACGCTGCCGGCGCGCAGGAGGCCATTCTGCTGAACACAGACGGACGCCTGGCCGAAGGAACCACAAGCAACCTCTTTTGGGTCAAGGACGGAACTGTTCGCACCCCGGCGCTACCAGACGGCGCCCTGCCGGGCGTGACGCGCGGAGTGGTGCTTGGTCTGTGCTTCAAAATGAACATCCCCTGCAAAGAGAAGAAAGCCAGGCCTCGTGAATTGCGCCAGTGCGACGGCGCGTTCCTGACCATGACCTCCATGGGCATTGTGGAAATTGCGTCCCTGGACGGGCGCAAGCTCAAGCGATCCCCGCTGGTCAGGAAATTTTGGGTTGGCTACCGCAAACTATTGCAAACGTCATAAATTAGCCCTGCCCTTTTTGCCAGACTGCCCCATAATGGAATCTAGAGCACACGTATCAGGAAAGCGAACATTGAAGATCGACGCTGCTTATAGTTTTGACGTGATGCCGCAAATCGCCCCGGCACGTCACTAATCAGTGACGATGCGAATTGGTTAAAGCAGGACATGGCATGGACTTGACTGACAAAGAACACGTCGAGCGCTGTTGCGACGGGCATCCTGAGGACTTCGGTCTGCTGGTGGATCGTTACCAAAAACCTCTGTTCTCCTATCTTGCCTCGCGGGTGGGCAGCCTCCCTCAGGCAGAGGAAGCGGCGCAGGAATCGTTCGTGAGGGCCTTCCTGTCTCTGAGGAAGCTGCGGAAGCCGGGGTCGTTTTACTCCTGGCTGTTGGGCATCGCGGGACGGGTGGCGAAGGAACAATTCCGCTCGGAACTTCGACGCGGACAGGATCGGGAAGCTGCGGAGACCATGATGCTGACCGCCGCCGGCCGCGACGAAGATTATCCGCTCGAAGAAGCCATTGCCGTCCTGCCTGAAAACCATCGTCAGGTGATATTGCTGCGGTATTACGAGGGGCTTTCGTGCCAGGAAGTGGCCTCGCGCCTCAACCAACCGCTCGGCACCGTCACCAAAACGCTCTCGCGAGCTTATGCCCTGCTTCGGCAGGAACTCAAAGCCCGCGGCTGCGCGGAACAAACAGTCAACCCAACAAAACAGATATGAACTGCGCCGAATGTCGGGACAATTTTGTCGCCTGCGCGGAAGGTTTGCTGGAGCGCGGGGAAGAGCAGCAATGCCGGGCACACCTGGCTGCCTGCGCGGATTGCCGGGCTGAATACGAATTCAGCGTGCACCTGCAACACCGCCTGCTCGCCCGCGGCCAGGCTGCCGCCGGAGTGGACATTGTCGAGACAGTCATGAGGCGGGTTCGGCAGGAACAATTCAAACCGGAAAGAGAAACAATTATGAGCAAAATATTGAAACATCGCTGGGGATTGGGTTTGGGTGCCACCGCGACCGCGGCCGCCGTCACTCTGATTGCCCTCCTCAGCACGCCAAAAATACAAGCCGCCGCCGTCGAGGCCATGACCAAGGGCGCCCAAGCCGTGGCCAATCTCACCAGCATCCATTTGCGCGGCCAGTTGCGCACGCAGCCGCAGGACAATTTCAGCTATATCAATGCAGATTGCCCGTTTTATACGATCGAACTCTGGAAGGAATTCGATCCGATACTCAAATGGCGCGTTGAGAAGCCCAATCGCGTCTTGGTCATGGACGGCCAGTCCACCGTGATGCTGATCAATAGCAACACCGGGGTAAAACTTCCGCAACCCACCGCGAGCGCGTTTGACACGGAGTGGCTGCATCGGATTGCCAATTTGAGCAACACCATCAGCAATGAACTCGACAACGCCCGTGACAAAGGCTGGAAACTGACCGTGACCGAGGATCACGGCGCGGATGGCAGGTTGAAATCCATCGTCACCGTCATGGCCAAGTCCGGCGTGCCGGACAATGATTACGTCAAGAATACCTTCATCGGAAATGCGGATACGCGCCGCGTCTATCGCTTCGATGCGCAGAAAAATTTGCTGGAGTCTGTGCAGATTTTCCTGGTCCGTCCGTCTGGCGAGGTGCAAATCTTTGATCTGAGCGAGATCGACTATAACCAGCCGATTGACCCAAAGGTGTGGCAGCTCGACGTGCCGGCGGATGTGAGCTGGTATCAGGCGCCAAAGGAGCTGCCCGACAACGAAAAATACGCCTCCATGACCGCAGAGCAGGCCGCCCGCGCCTTCTTCGAAGCTTGCAGCCGCGAGGATTGGAACGAAGCCGCAAAATTCATGTCACCGATCAATGATCAGCTGAAGCAATACCTGGGCGGTCTTGAAATCGTCAGCATAGGCGAGTCCTTTACTTCCAAGATGTACGGCGGACGATTTGTGCCTTACCAAATCAAACTTCGATCCTCGGAGACCAAGAAATGGAACGTGGCCCTGAGGAAGGATAATCCGGCGCACCGCTGGCAGGTGGACGGCGGAATCTGAGCGCGCCGACGCGTGAGTTGTTGAATATGTCAAAATGCAACGGAACTCGAAAGAGTTCTGTTGCTTTGTAAAGTAATTCCCATTGCCGCCGGAGGCGACGCCGGATAGGATGCCGGGCATGACAACGACGCCATCGCAGATTGCACGGGCTGACGGACGGAAACCGGACCAATTGCGCCCGATCCGGTTTCAAAACGGCATCGCCCCGTACGCTTGCGGTTCCACCCTGATCGAGTGGGGCAACACGCGCGTAATCTGCGGCGTCACCATCGAGGCTACTGTGCCGCGCTGGATGAAGGAACAAAACGTGACCGGCGGCTGGATCTCGGCGGAATATTCCATGCTCCCTTACTCGACCCTCACGCGAAAATCACGCGACATTTCGAAGGGGAAGCTCGACGGGCGTTCCCAGGAAATCCAGCGTTTGATCGGCCGCTCGATGCGCGCGGCCATCGACCTTGAAAAAATCGGTCAGCGCACCATCTGGCTGGATTGCGATGTTTTGCAGGCCGATGGCGGGACGCGCACGGCGGCGATCACGGGGAGTTTCGTGGCACTGTCGTTGGCGATTCGCAACCTGAAGGAGCGGGGCGAATTGGCGTCCGATCCGCTGCTCAAGCCGGTGGCGGCTGTCAGCGTGGGCATCGTGCGGTCGCAGGCGTTGCTGGACCTTTCCTATGTGGAAGACGTGGCGGCGACGGTGGACATGAATTTGGTGATGAACGGCTCCGGGGAATTCATCGAACTCCAGGGCACGGGAGAAGAGAGCGCCTACACTGAAGCGCAATTGGCTGCCATGCTGGCGGTGGGCAAAGCGGGCATTAAACAACTGCTCGAATTACAACGGGCCGCGCTGACCACCGGCTAATTCCAGGACAAATCCTCGGGGGATTCGGCCAGCAACCGGGTTTTGTCATCCTTCTGGCGCAGAATTTCTCTCCAAAGCCGGCTTGGTTCCGGGCAGAAGACCAAATCAATGGAGGCCGGATGCACCAGCCAATCCTTGCGCGCCATTTCGTTATCGAGCTGGCCTGCCGTCCAGCCGGAGTAACCGGCGAACAGCTTGAGTTTCTGGGTCGTGGAACTGGATTCGCTCAAATCCATCAAAGCGTCAATGGAATGGCCCAGGCTCAGATTGACCATGACGTTGGCCTGGGGCAGAAAAGCGTCGGTATGCAGGAAGCTCAGCGTCCCCGGCTGCACCGGGCCGCCCACGAAAAGGGGCTGCTCCTTGATTGTGTCCGACACATTCGCGACCAGGGCCTGGCCCACTTTGCTGTCGCTGGAGCGGTTCAGAATCAGCCCAAACGCGCCCTCCTCGTCATGCTGGCAAATCAGGACAACGGACCGGTGGAAGAACGACCCGTGCAATTTGCCCCCATCCAACAAAAGCTGTCCCTTCAAGGATTTATGCGCGGGGGGCATACCAGCCTCATTTCATCAACTCGCGCGCTGCGTCAATAATTTTGCCGGCGGTCAAACCATGCTTTTGATACAGGTCCTCGGCCACGTAGGCCGATTGTCCAAACTCCCCTTGGATGCCCAGCGACTTCATGCGATGGGCAATGCCGGCCTGGGCCAGGGCATGAGACACCTGCGCGCCCATGCCGCAAACGATCTGATGGTCCTCAATGGTGACAACGCGGCCAGCGCACTGTTGGACCGCGGTCCCGATGGTCTTTAAATCCACGCGGTTGATGAAAGGATTGGCGATGACCGTGGCGGCGATGTTTTGCTCCTTGAGCTGGCGGCCAGCGTCGATGGCTCGGCCCACCAGCGGTCCGCAGGCCAGGATGACCACGTCGCTTCCGCTGGCCAGCACTTCCGCCTTGCCCCAATGGTATTTGGCGTTTTCCACCCAGTGCAGCGGATAATTTTCGCGCCCCACAAAAAAGACGGTTGATTCGCCGTTGTGCCCCTGCTCCCGGGCGCGTGCCGTCCGCTGGATCGCCTCGTAGATCAGCGCTTCCGCCTCGTCCGCGCAGGAACAGGCAATGACCACCGTGTGCGGGATGGCGGAGACGGCGGCAAAGTAGGTGGTGGCCTCGTGCGAGGCGCCATCGGCGGCGTCCTGAAAGCCGACGTGAGAGAAAACAGCGATGACCGGCGCCTGCGACAACGCCGCCATGGTCAGCGGCAGATTGCCCTTCGTGACGCCAAACTGGCCGAACGTATCGACAACGGGAATGAAACCCGCCTTGGCAAAGCCGGCACCGGTGCTGATCATATTGGCTTCGGCAACGCCCACCTCGATAAACCGGTCGGGAAAGCTTTTTTGGAAAAAGCTCATCCCCGTGGAGCCTTCCACGTCGGCGGAAATCGAATAGACGGGAAAGCCGTCCTGCGCGGCGCGCACCGCGCCTTTGGCGAGGCCGGCCTGGATTTTCTCCTTTTTGACCGCGGGCGCGGACGGAGCAGAAGCGGCCTTCGCTTTTTTGGCCGCCTCTTTTTGTTCCCAACCGGCGCGCAAGGCTTTGGCCCAATCGGCCAATTCGGCGGGGACTTCAGGCGCGCCGAAATAAATCTCATTGACGAAATCAACGATTTTTTCCGCATTGGACAGCGGAAAGCCGTGGCCACCCGAAGCGCTCTCAACCGTGGAGCGAACGCCGAAGCCCTTGACGGTTTTGGCCCACACACAGACGGGAGCGCGCGGATTTGCCCTGGCTTGTTGCAAAACGGACTCCACCGCCAGATAAACCTCCTGCAGATTGTTGCCGTCGGCGACTTTGACAACGTTCCAACCCAGCACACTCATCGCCTCAAAAGTGGGCGTCATTTTGAAGGCGTCCTTGCTGATGCGGCCGGATAGCTTTGTGTCGTTATCCGAAACGACCAAGACAAACGGGTTGAGCCGGTCCCTGGCGGCCAGGCCGGGAATGGCGGCGAAGGCTTCCTTGGCCTCTCCTTCCATCGAGGCCCCATCTGAGACGGTGCAAATGGTGACGCGGTCGTTGTTCCGCAGCTTGTCGGCGAGCGCAAGGCCCTGGGCCTGGGGAAGGGACGAGCCGAGAGGGCCGTTGCTCAACAGCACGCCCTGGGGATTGAGGTGGGATTCGCCGTGCCCGGTGAATTTGCTCTTGATGCTGCGGAACCCTTTCAAATCCACGCAGGTCATGCCGTCAAAACCGTAGAGGGAGCGCAAGGCGTAAATCCCATTTTCGCAATGACCGGCATCGTTGACGAAATTGTAAGCTTCGTGCCAGGGCCGGCCTTTGGCGGCGAACATCAAGCCGTGGACAGCGGAGATGATCTCGGCGAAGGCAGCCGGGCCGCCCCAATGAGAGGCCGCGCCGCCAATGACAGCGCACATATCCATGAGCGCCACCAGGGCGCGACTGGCGCGCGGATCGCCCAAAACAACCTCCTGCCCCTGCGCATTCTTGACCTTGACCGAATACTTCGGGGCCTGCGCGGGCGTGGAAGCCAGCTTTGATTTAAGTGGAAGGGGTTTCAGCGGCGGCGCCGCGACAGGTTTGATGTTGGATTTATCCTCAGACATAGTTATAGTATTGACGCACTGCCGGCAAAACAGGGTGCGGAACTGGTACGCGCGGCGGGAGTTGAACCCACAACCTGCGGCTTCGGAGGCCGTCACTCTATCCAGTTGAGCTACGCGCGCAACAGTATCGCTTAACCATTAGCCCCAATCTGCGCCGTTTCAAGCGTCTGCCTCATCACTATGTCCCCTCCCCCCGCACTCGGCAAGAAAATCCAAACTAATCCATGCCAGGTTTTCCGGGTTTCAGCGCCTGCTCGTAACAGGCCAGCGCTTCGCTGTGCCGTTCCATGCGGTTCAACAGCCCCGCCTTGTAAAGATAGGCCATGATCATGGTGGAATCCTGGGCGATGGCGCGGTCGTAGCACTCAATGGCGCCCTCGGCGCGTTGCAACCGTTCCAGCGCGGAGCCTTTCTTGACCAGGGCCTCGGCGTTGCCTGGAT
Source organism: Limisphaerales bacterium (assembly GCA_052325505.1). GTDB lineage: Bacteria > Verrucomicrobiota > Verrucomicrobiia > Limisphaerales > Palsa-1400 > DASRLE01. The sequence goes on along the minus strand of JBKQUS010000119.1, from coordinate 5,044 downwards.
CGATCTTCAGGATTTCATCCAAGCAATCCAGCGCGGCTTCGGGCTTGTCCAGTTTCATCAACGTCTGGCTCTTGCTGAGCAGCACTTTAATCGTATCGGTCTTGTCCGGCGCGGGGCGCGACAAATTTTCCCCGGAGGACGGTCCCGCCGGGCCGTTGCCCGAGTTGGCTTCCGGCAGGGTCTTGGGCGGTCTGACCGAGCCTTCCATGTCGTGCAGGCGCTGTTCCATTCGCTCCATCAATTGCAGAAAGCGCATGTTGGATTGTTCCAAGGCGTGGGCCGGTGGCAGGAGAGCCTCGGCCGCGCCCATGCCCAAGCCTTGGGGTGAACGGACGGCGGGCAGGCTGGCGGCAGCGGCGGCGAATCGGTTGACGGCGGACCATTGCAAAAACGCGGCGAGCAACAGCCCCAGAAAACCAACGAACGCAAATGCGCCCGCCGCCACGAGCACTGTTCTGTCCAGATGCTCGATGCCGCTCAACTGGTCCGCCCGCTCGCTGGCAATGGCTCTCTCCATCAGGCGCAGGCGCTCCTCCACCGCCACGGAATTGCTGGCGCTGGCCGCGGCTGATTCCTGCTGAATTTTCTCGATGGCGATCTGGGTGTCGCGGAGTTGTTCCTGAATTTGCAGATAGGACCGCAGGAAATCCTGGGCGCGCACCTCGCCGCTTCCAGCGGTTTTGCCGTCGGTTTCAGGTGCGGCATTGGTATCAGCCGCCGGCGCGGGGCGGAGCAGGCTAAACGTCAGCGCCAGCACGAGGCAGCCCGCGCGGAGGCCTCTGAAGCCGGCTTTTGGTTTGGTAGTCATTGAAATGGAGCCTGAACAAACTCGTTAAAAATGGAAAGCCAAAAGCAATCGATAAATATGCAACCCATTCAATACTGCTGATGCTCGGCGCTTTGCTGCCGCGCTTTGAGGCGCGTCTTTTCCATCTCGGCTTTAAGGAACGTGATTTGGGCGCGGATCATTTCGCGGTTTTCCGCCTCGGCCGTGATGAGCGCCTTGAGCAATTCGTCAATGCGCCGCTCGTAATCTTGATTGCGCTCCTGGATGTGGCGCTCGATTTTTGCGAGGCGCTCGTCCACCGCCTGCATTTTGAGCGCGGCGGCTTGTTGCGTGGCCAGCAAATCCGCCCGGTCTGAAAGCAGCCGCCCCACCACGTGCTGCTTCAACCACAGGCTCAAGTTGGCGATGACACCCGCGCGCACTGCATCAGGCAGCCGGTCAGCCTGGCGTCCGGCGGTGGTAGGCGGGAGCCAGATTTGCGATTGTGTCTGCGTGGAGCCGTCCATCTCGATTTGCACGTTCGGTACGTCGGCCTGCCCTGTCGAGTCCAGCAAAACTGGCGAAGCGGGCGGAAGCTCTGGCCGCCGGGCGGTTTTTCGGACGCGGAGGAAAAGCGCCAAGCCGCCCGCTAGAAACGCCACCATAAACAGCAAAATTGTGGGCCGGAGATAGGGTTCCTCATCGTCGGGTTTCACCGGCGGCATGACAGCCCGGGTCGGTGGTGCTGGCGGCGATGCATTCGCCTGCGCCAATACTGGAGGAGCGACATGCGTTGGCTGCCCGACCCCGCTAACAGTGAGCTGGCTGGCGTTTGTCAGTACTATTTCTGGCTTGTTCTGGTAATTGGTGATCAACCCGCTGATCTCTACGCTCTGGTTCGACAAGGACGACAAGTCGCCAAATTGATTGGTGAAGCGGCGGAAGATAACGACTGTACAAGGTGAATCTGGATAGGGCTGTTCAAGATTAAGGAAAACTACAGAGGGCCGAATCGTGACTTGCGCGACCCTTCCAGTGACAATCGCATTCTCGCCGTAATGCTTGTTGGCGGAAGTCGCGGCAATTTTGCCGGATGAGGGGCCGTTGGTGTCATCGGCATGTGCTGGATGAAAAGAGATGAAAGTTGCGAGAACAATCAGAGACAAAACTTTCATCTGTGTGTGGGCGCCGGTCATCGGTGGAATTGATACACTCATGAAATGGACGCGTCAAGCTGCGTGGGTTGACAAGCCGGCCACCAAATCGTCCAATTGCCTTTGTGTATGTTCGCTGGAGATGACGAAGCGAAAATAGCCGCCGGCAGGCCCGCCCGGATAATTGACGAACGAGGGGAAAACCCGATGCGCGATCAGACGACGCCGGATGGCATTGTTTTGAGCGAGTTTGTCGGGTATGACCGCGATCACGGGAACGGGCGTAAATGGCACTGGAATCCCTGCGTAGCGCAACGCGGTCTTGACGTATTGCGCATTGTGATTGAGACGGTCGCGCAAACTTCGATCCTTCTTTAAAACTTGGATGGCACGCAGGGCCGCGCAAGCCAGGGGCGGCGGCAACGGTGTGCTCCCGGCAAACATGGCGCTGCGCTCGATCATCTTCTCACGCAGCTCGCGCGAACATAAAATCGCGCCGCCATAGACCCCAAGCGCCTTGCTTAAGGTGATGGTTTGGATGATGCGTTCACGGGAAACCCCGGCGTATTCCGGCGTTCCCTGCCGCGTTGGCCCGATTACACCAGCACCGTGCGCGTCGTCCAGCAGTATCACGCCGCGCGGCCCCAGAATTTTTAAATACTCCGCCAAAGGGGCCACTTTCACATCATGGGTAAACACGCCATCTGTCAACAGGATCGGTTTTATGCTCCGGCCCGCCCCTGTCAGGACGCGGCCAAGGTCCGCCGGATCGCAGTTTTTATATTCCAAGATGGGACAGTCAAATATACGGCTGGCGTCGCGCAGGCTGACGTGGGCTGCGGCATCGATCAGGACGTGCGAAAAATCGTGGCGCAACGTTTGGGCCACGACGGAATTGGAGGCGTAACCATTGGAGACAAGCAACGCCGCCGGCGCGGCAAAGAATCGGGCCAGCGCGGTTTCCAACTCACGGTAAAGTGCATAATTGCCGGTCGTGATGCGGGACGCGGCCACGTTCAATCCGTATTTGTTCAGCCCCATGGCGGCGGCCTGGATGACCTCGGGACGGCTGGCCATTCGAAAGTAATCGCAGCCCGCAAAATAGGAAAACTTGCTCCGGTTGAAGAGCACCCAAGTCCGCCCAACCAGTTGCAATGATTCAGGCTCCTTCATGTCAGGGCACAATATTCACAATATCGCCCGCCTCCAGCGGCACGTCCTCGTGATGCAACAAATCGACACCCTTCAGCGTTTCAATCAACTGTCCGTTGCGAACGACCCGCACGAATTTTGGGGTCATAAAGCCGGTGTAATTGGCATCGACAATCGCTTGCGCCAGGGTCAGGCCCTCAGTCCACGGGATCACATGATTGCTCACCGGCCCTTGCACGACGACCTGTGGTGGCTTTTCCGCCTGCCATTGCTTGGCGGCCTGTGTCTGGCCGGCCATATACGCCTGATGCGCCTGCAACTCAGCCTGTTTTTTGCTCACACATCCGGCCAGGAGCAGAACAAGCAACATGGTGATAGCCTCTCTCCCTGCCCTCTCCCCGCAGAGCGGGGAGAGGGTGGCCACAGGCCAGGAGAGGGGTTTGCAAAATTGTTTCATTTCACTCAACAACTGGTGGGCAGTTCCTTCAAAACTTCCACGCAATGAGGCACGGCCCCGGCGACAAAACCCAGGCATTCGACCGCGCCGCTCGGTTTGCCCGGCAAACAAATCACCAGGGTTGTCTCCACCACCGCGGCCAGATTGCGCGAGAGGATGGCGTTTGGTGTGATCTTCATGGATTCAATGCGCATGACTTCGCCAAAGCCGGGCAACTCGCGCGACGCAATTTCACGCACCGCCTCCGGGGTGACATCGCGCTTTGCCACGCCGGTACCGCCGGTGGTCAGGATCACCCGGCAGCCTTGCTTGATCTGTTCGCGAATGGCGCGTTGAATCTCGCGCGGTTCATCCGGGACCAAGGCCTCGGCCACGACCTTCCAGCCATAGCCCAGCACCGCCTCTTTCAAGGCCGGACCGCTCCGATCGTCGTAACGACCGCGTGCCGCCCGGTCCGAAACCGTGATTATGCCGGCATCGATTTGCATCATCGTTTTGACTTTGAAAGCAATGTGATGTTCATGATCCGCATGGTCTTGTCCACCGCTTTGCACATGTCGTAAATAGTCAACGCGGCCAGGCAGACTGCTGTCAACGCCTCCATTTCCACGCCCGTCGCCGCGGTGACGCGGGCCGAGGCGGTGATGACGACGCGGTCGCGGGACGCCGGAATGTCAAAGTCCACGCCGCAATGACTGATGGGCAACGGATGACAAAGAGGAATGAGCGACCCGGTATTCTTGGCAGCCATGATGCCCGCGATGCGCGCCGTGGCGAAAACGTTCCCCTTGGCCACGCGGTCATTTTCGATGGCTGCAATGGTGCCCGCCTGCATGAGAATCTCGCCGCGCGCCACCGCGAGCCGCCGTAGCGCAGGTTTGGCTGAAACATCGACCATGTTCGCCGCGCCCCTGACATCAAGATGGGAGAATTTTTTCAAAGCCTGACCCATTCACCGAATGGTAGCAGTTTCCCTGTCGTGGACGAGCCATTTTATGGGGGTGCTCATTTCGGGCGCATCTTGAGACTGCCGCCTTTGGATGGGACAAACCCCTCTCCCTAACCCTCTCCCCACTCCGTGGAGCGAGGGAATTGCCAAATCCCGATGTGGCAGTGCCGAGTTGCGCCCAGTCATTTCTCTGCCTCCGTGGGGATGGGAAGAATAGGATGGATGGGACCGATGGGGGCGGAAGCGTGGACTTCATGGACTTCATAGACGGGGTGGACGGGGTGGACGGAGGATTCTGGCTGAACAAAATCACTTTGAGTCGCTTTGAGTTCGTCAAAGTGGGGATGGCTGGACCGTGACTGGGGGGCACGCGCCATCTTCTTATGCGCCAATGGTTTAGACTTGGAGGCGGGGGTGGTTTTTCGGTTTCGGGGCGGTCTGACTGGCTTCGGCTTGCCGGGAGGGTCTTCCTCACATGTGTCGGTGGGCAAGATCTCCAATTTCGCGTCCAGATTGCCTCCCTGGACAGCCAGGACATAAGCGGCAATTTTCCTGCCCAGCTTGCC
>JBKQUS010000118.1:0-14256 GCA_052325505.1 Limisphaerales bacterium | reverse complement strand
TCTTTTCGAAAGGGTTTTGAAACTCGGAATGAACGGCAGACAACTAAAAATAGAAGTGACAGCAAGCCGTAAAAGTCGCGCTTATTTTCAGTGCTCCGTGGTCTAAAGGATGGGGTCCGCCTCAGGCGTCAATCAAACACAGATATTGCTGACCGGAGCCTTTTCGGAACAAATGACGGTACTTTTTGAGAGTCTCGATCACCGCAACGCATCGCTCTTCATGTTTTAGCACTGCAAGCCGTCCGGCTTCTTTTGCAAGCTTTAGATTATCGTTAATTCGTTGCTGCATTCTGTTGATTTTGCCTTCCCTTGAACAAAAGTCGAGCGGCTTCATAACCCGTTAAAAGGTGACCTTTTTGGCCTCGCTGGCGCTATGTTCATCGCGGAGGTGGCCGTATGTCTTCATGCACAGTGCGCCGCCGTCTTGGTGTCCGAGCCAGCGCGAAACGGTCGGGATGTCCACGCCGGATTCGATGCAGCGGGTGGCAAACAGATGGCGCAAGTCGTGGTGGGTGATGCGTTTCACCCCGGCCAGCTTGGCGGCACGGTCAATTGATTTTTGGCACTCGAAAACTTGCATCACTGGTTTTTCCGGCGATTCTCCCGGATGCGCCGGGCGCATTTTTTCGAGCAATTGCCGCAGACTGCTGTTCAGTGGAATCCACCGAGCCCTGCTATTTTTGGTGACTCGGACGTGAAGCAGTCCCTTCTCGAAATCCACGTCGGCCCAAAGAACATGCCGGGCTTCATCAATCCTCACGCCGGAGAAAGCCAGGAATCGAAACAGGTTGGCACAATCCTTCGCCTGTCCAGCGCCAGAGGTTTCAATGTGCGTGGCCATCTCCTGAAATTGCGCCTGTGATGGCAGATGCAATTCCTTCGGCTTCACCCGCCGCCGGTCCACGAACTTGGCCGGGTTGTCCACCCGGTAGCCATGTTCCACCGCGATGTCGAAAATTCGCCGCACGATGCCCAATGCGCCGTTGAATCGCGTGGGGCTGTAGTCTTTGCCGTGGCGGGCCGCCCAATCGTTGCAGTCCTTTTGTGAAATCCTGGCAGTCTCGCTCGAATACAGCTCCGGCCAGGTCTTTTTCAGGGCGATCAGGACTTCTTGCTTGTAGAGCTTGGTGCGCGGCTGATTGTTGGCGTCGTCCTCGATCTCCTTCCTGAAAATCTCGATAATGACCTCGCCCTTGACCGACTGGCCTTTGTTGATGGCCAGTCGCCGGTAATCTTGCAGGAAATCGGACAGCTTGACCTTGGCCACGCTCAACACATGCGTTTCGAGAGAGCGGCGAATCAACTTGCCATTGACCCGGACTCTGCCAAAATATGTTCCGCTGGGTCTGTATCGGATGAGATTGGGATAGGGTGTTTTGAGCCAGTCAGCATCGGCTTTGGATTTGCGCTCGGCAAGCGATGGTAATGTCGTTTTCATGGCAGAAAAAACATACCATATACAAATCGAGTATGCAAATTGAAAACAGGCTCAAAAATGTGAGTTGTAAGTAGTTTGTGTTAAGTCTTTTAGCCAGTTTAGCTCAGCGGTAGAGCAACGGTTTTGTAAACCGTCGGTCGCCGGTTCAAGTCCGGCAACTGGCTCCATTATCGCCGAATTGACCGCCGAAGACATTGACAGGAGGGACAACCCCATTTCTTACCAACGCCGCAAGACCGGCGTGCCGGTGATCATCACCTTTGGAAAAACCATCGTGCCAAGATGTTTATCAAGCGGCTCAGGACAGTGGAGATTACTGGCATTTCGCTGCACAGCTACAGCTACGCCTGGGCGGAACGGGCCAGGACGGTGGGGATGCCAGAACGCTTCGCCCAGCAGGCGCTGGGGCACAGTTCCAAAGCATTTGCGCGAGCATATTCCAAAAAGGCCAAGGTTATTGTCCCGTCACTGGAAGACTACGAGAGGAAAATCGTGCCGATGCCAGTAGCAGTAAATCAATAATTCCGTCACCAAGGCCAGTGCTTGACGGCAGCCTTATTTTTGGAAAACAATAGGTTGTTTGCTGGGCATACTAAAGCCGGGGAAAACCGCCAATGCAAAGCTTACCTCACTTCTTTAAGACGCACAAAAAGCTGGTAAGAACTGAAAATCCTTGTGTCGCCGGTTCAATTCCGGCTCCTGCCACCACTTAAACAAACCAATAAAATAAATAGTTTTGTGAGTGTTGGCTGTTTTTGGAATTCCCACAGAAAAATGTTGTCTGTCCGGTTTCTGTCCGGTTTTTGACGTTCTGAGCTTTGACTCACGATGCCTGGGCCGGCTGGATGCTGCTGGCGTGAAGACCTTCATAGGGACTGTCATTTTCCGATTTCCAGAGATAGTGCAAACGATCTAGGTCAAACCTCATGGTTTCGGAGCGTTCGCGTCGGCCCGGTAAAAGTCCAGCATGACCGAATCGAGAATCTGGACCAACGCCTGATTCCATCCTTCGATGAGGGCGGCGGCTGTCCGCGCTTTCAGAGGAATGCCGCGCGAGTATTCACGTTGCAGAATAACCATTCCTGGAACGCCATTGGAGCCGTCAAAAAATGCGAAGCGCATGTCCAGAACCGCGGCAGGTTGTTGCGATGGACGGAAGTCGCCATAAAGTTGGGCGACCTGGATCTCAACAAGAGTGTTGGGTTTGAGAGCGCTGTTGGCTTCGACCACGGCGCTGAATCCACCGGCTTCACGGAACCAACTGCCAATGGACGCAACCAGCGCCTCCTCCGGAGGCGTCATGAATCCGGCGTAGGGATCGCGGTCGTAGGAGTACTCGCCGGTGCGGTAAACAAACGATCGGCCATCGAATGGCGCGGCGACTTGCAGAGATCGAATGGCCAGCACGCGGCTGCCTGAAGCGGCCTTGGCGACCGGAGGGGACGGCGGCGCGAAGATGAACGATTGCTTGTCCAGGCGCGGGCGCGCCAGGCATCCAGTCAATAAACAAATTGCGGCACAAAGTATTGTTCTCTTCATATTGTAGATTATTACGGATCATTACTTGTTCGCGGGCTGCACTTCCTTGAGCCGGGGCGGAGGCTCCCCGAAAATGAATCCCGAAGGATATTCTTTCAACTCGGACAACACGTCATCGATGTTTTGGGCGGCCTGGCGGGCTTTGGCCAGAGTTTGGTTCAAGGAATCGAAATCAACGCTCGTCAAACCAGGCTCCAGTTTGCCGACGGTATCCTGCAACTGCCTGACCAATGTGTCGGCGTCCTGTGTCAATTTTTCCAACGGCAGTTTTTTCACCGTGCCATCCGTGTCGTCGATGAAGTTTTCAATTTTTGCGTTGCTGCGCCGTATTTCCACCAAGAGTGCGGCGGCATTTGTGCTGAGATTCGCGAGGTCTACCTGTTCGACCCGGCCCAGCACGCGACCAAGGGATTTAAGGTCCGTTGCAGCCAACTGGTTTAGCGCGGTGACGTCGAGACGCTCCACCCGATGGAGAACGGTTTGCAGCGAAACCAATAAATCTCCCAGCAAACCAGGGGCCGACGGGATATAAGTATGGCGGGGAGTCCACGGCGCCGGCATGGGAGGGTTTTCGACCGGATCCAGGTATTCAAGGGATACGATGCAAGTCCCGGTCACTCCCTGTGATTTGAGGCGGGCGCGCAACCCGTGATCAATTGCGGCCTGGAGTTGTCCGTTCCAACCATTGCCTGGCGGCCCCGGGAAGACGCTTTCGTTCATCTCGAAAACCACCACGACCCAGCCCGGCTCGCTGGCCTGGTATTCGTTCCAGGAAAAGCCAATGTGGGTGACTTTACCCACGTGGACACCGCGGAACTCAACGGCCGAACCCACCGACAGGCCGCTCACGTCGCCTGGCACATAGGTCTCAAACAAAGTCTTCTTTTCGACGGCACTCCACGTGCCAAACGCAAGAATGCCCGTCATCAACAGGCCAAGGCCAACCAAAGTGAACAGGCCCAATTTGAGATTGCTGGTTTTCGCGCTCATGCAGGTCTAAGTGGGCTGAACCAAGTGGCTGGGGTCGGCTTCACGGTTGAAGAAGCGATGCACCCAGGGGTCGGCGGCACCATCGCGAAGCTCGGCGGGCTTTCCCTGAGCGATAATCCCCCTTGTCGCACAGTCAACCATGATGACACGGTCCGCCACCGCGTAAATGCTCGCCAACTCATGGGACACAATGACGAAGGTAATGCCGAAATGGCGGGCCAATCCGGAGACCAGAAGGTCGATCCCGGCCGAGGTGATGGGGTCCAACCCGGCCGAGGGTTCGTCCAGAAAAAGAATTCCCGGATCCATGACCATGGCGCGGGCGATGGCAGCCCGCTTTTGCATGCCGCCACTTAATTCGGACGGCATTTTGTTCGCCGCGCCACCCAATCCCACCAGTTTCAATTTAGCCAGGGCCACCAACTCCTTCAATGGCTCCGGCAATTCGGCAAACTCGTCCAGCGGCAACCGCACGTTTTCGAGCACGGTCATCGAACCAAAAAGCGCGCCGCTCTGGTACATGACCCCAAATTTGCGCAGTAGCCGCAATCGTTCGTCGCCTTCCGCGGCGGTCAGGTTGCCGCCTTCAATCCACACTTCCCCCGATTGGGGCGAATTCAGCCCGATCATGGTCTTCATCAATGTGCTCTTGCCGCAACCCGATTCACCGAGGATCACGAATATTTCGCCACGTCTGACCTGGAAGTTGATCTTCTCGAGGATGACCCGGTCGCCGTAACCGATGCTCAGGTCCTTCACGGAAATCACGATGTCATCCGGCTCATTCATTGTTTGAAAAAGTATGAAATTGTGGAAAAAAAGGCATCCGCCAGGATGATCAGCAACAGGCTTGTGACGACCGCGCGTGTAGTAGACAGCCCAACGGCACTGGGTCCCTGTTGCGTTTGGAGGCCGCGCCAGCACCCCACCCCGGAAACAATGATCCCGAACACCACGCTTTTCTCGATGCCCACCGCGAGATCGCCCAACTGGACGCTCAGGGCCATTTGGTGAAGGATGAGCATGAGCGAAAAGCCCAGCCCCAGCATGACCAAAATACCGCCCACCACACCCATCAGTATGGAGTAAGAGGTCAGGAGCGGGGCCACCAGCACTCCCGCCACGATGCGGGGAACAACCAAAAAACGAACCGGGCTGAGGCCCAAAGTTTCCAGCGCATTCAGTTCCTCATTCACTTTCATGGTCCCGATCTCGGCCGCAAAGGCCGAAGCGGAACGGCCCGCGAGCAGGATGGCCGTCATCAGCGGCCCCATCTCCCGCACCATGACCACGGTAATCGTGTTGGCGACATAAATCTGCGCGCCAAAATCAGCCAGCCGCTGGGCCGACTCGAAGGCGATGATGAACCCGAGCAGCAAACTGACGAGCGAAACGATGGGCACGGCGTTAGCGCCCGCCAGCTCGAAGATATGGCGCACTTCCGGCCATCGCATCCGCTTTGGATTCACCAGCGAAGGAGGAAGGTTCGCGGCCACGCTTCCCAGAAAATCCAATTGTTCGCGCAAATCATCAATCAATTGCCGGGTGGCGTGGCCCGTCTCCTCAACCAGAGGGTGGCTTGATTTTTGAGGCCGGGGGTGGAACGCGTCGTAATCCCGGGCGGTAAAGCCTTCGAAGATGGTTTGAAAATCCGCGGCCAGCCTGACCACCGAGACCTTCGCTCCAGGGGTCATTCCGCCCATGTTCAAATACCGAAGCAGAGCATAGCCCGCGCCGCCGCAGAAACCAACCTCGCGCACATCCACCTCCAGTTCCCTTACTCCCATGCCATGCAACTTGGTATCCAGCTTGTTCCAGCAATCCGCCACTGTCCGCATACTGAGGCGTCCCTTGAAGGCAACGCGCACAATCCCACCCGGGCCGAGCTGCACGTCGGCTTCACACTCCGTCGGCGGGGCTGTTGGCAAGGTTTCCATGGGATACTTTGCGCTCAATGGGCAGGCGGACTTTGAAACGGGTTTCGCCGGGCTTGGATTCGAATTCGATTTCTCCGCCGTGCCGGTCGGCGACGATGCGGTTGCTGATGATGAGTCCAAGCCCGGTGCCGGAGCCGATGGGTTTGGTGGTATAGAACGGCTCGAACATGTGCGCCTGGACGTCCGGCGGAATGCCGGGGCCGTTGTCCACGATTTCAACGACCAGTTGATTGTCCTCGCGGCATGTGCCGACGCAGATCTTGCCAGCGCCATTGACGGCATCGACGGCATTGTCAATCAGATTTGTCCAAACCTGATTGAGTTCGCTGCCATAAGCCATGATGTGCGGAATGGAGCGGTCAAAGGCGCGGTTGAGCGTCACGTTCTTCAATTTGTGGCCGAGCATCGTCAGGGTGCTTTCAATTCCCTCGTGAATGTCGATTTCCTGCATGGGGGATTGGTCCATGTAAGAATAGGATTTCACCGCCTTGACCAGTTCGGCGATGCGGCCCGTGCTCTGCTCCACCTGGCTCAACAGCAGTTTCAGATTCAAACGGGCTTCCAGCCAGCCCAATGCACCCGCATGGCTGGACGGCGGAAGTTTGGCCAGCAAACCCTCCAGCCACGGAATGTCCACCCCGGCGCTGACAAAAGTTGGAGCAAGTTCCCAAGCCGTCGGGACGGAGCGTTTGGCGAGCCATTTCGCCATGTTGTCTTCACGATCACTGCGCTCGAGGTGTTCGAGTTTGGGCGCTTGCGCGATCCCCGCCGACGCTTCTTCCGAAGCGGGAACCAGAATCTGCCAATGATCAGGGTCGAGAGCCTTTGAGAGCGAGCAGAGATAGGATTGCAGCTTGCCCGTGGTTTCTTGCAGATGCGCCGCCGCGCGGCGGGCCGCGGCCGCCGGATTATTCAACTCGTGCGCCAGACCCGCCGCCATGGTGCCGAGCGAAGCAAGCTTCTCCCGCTGCTGCGAGTAGCCTTCCAAGTTGCGCATTTTGCCGGCTGCGGATTTAAGGAGTTCCCTCGCTAACGAAGGGCAGTGGCCCAACATCCGGAAAAAATCCTCCTGGCCAAGACGAAACAGCCGGGCCGGTTTTCCCACCCGGACGGTGGAGGGCCACGGAACATCCAGCAGAAGGGTGAGTTCTCCCGTGTAATTGCCGGGCTTGACCACCGCCATGAGGATTTCCTGTTTATCATAAAACCGCGTGATTCGAAGCTCGCCTTCAAGCACGAGAAGAAAAAAGGGATATCGAGCCCCGTCGGAAACAAGAATTGTCCCGGACGCCATTTCGATGACTTCGCCTGGCGCAATGCACTCGAGCTGCGCGTCAGTCAACCTGGCGAAGATCGAAGCGGTGCGGACTTGTTTGAGAGTGGCCGGGTCCATGGCTAAAGGAGGTCCAAATACTCATGCACGAGTTTTACCGCCATCGCGCCCTCACCAACTCCTGAGGTGACACCCTTGGCGGAGCGATGGCGGACATCGCCGGCCACAAAAACGCCCGGCACGCTGGTTTCAAGGTAAAACGGATCCCGATCCGCCGTCCATCCGGCCGGGCGCCGTCCGTCCCGCAACAAATGCTGGCCCGAGACAATGTACCCTAGTTCATCGCGCTCGAGGACTCCGGCCAGCCAGTCGGTGCGGGGAATGGCGCCGGCGTAAATAAGCAGGGCATTGGCCGGCACGGTCTGCTGCAGGCACGTTTTACTGTCAAGTATTGTAATGTTTTCACACCGGTCCGTGCCGCTCACCGCCATGACACTGGAGTTGAACCGGACAGCGATATTTTTCGTCGCGGTGATCTGGTTTTCCAGGTATTGGGACATGGTGGCGGACAGGCAACCGGCGCGAACCAGCATGGTGACCTGGCGGGCGAATTTGGAGAAATACATGGCAGCCTGGCCGGCTGAGTTGGCCCCGCCCACGATGAAAATGTCGCCGTCCCGGTAAGAAAAGGCCTCGGACATCGGCGCATAATAATAAACGCCCGCGCCATTCAGCTTGTCCAGCCCCGGCACTTCCAACTTTCTAAAGGCAATCCCCGTGGCGATGAGAAGCGCCCGGCAGCCAACCTCCGCGCCGTCATCCAGTGTCAGAATGCGGGCCGGGCCTTCAACCCTCACGCGCTTGACTTCCTGCGGCGCCAGGATCTCCACGCCAAAGCGCCGCGCCTGCGCCACGGCGCGCCGCGCCAGGTCCGAGCCGCTCAGCCCGACGGGAAAGCCGAGATAGTTTTCAATGCGTGAACTCCGCCCCGCCTGTCCGCCGGGCGCCTCCCGTTCCACCAGCAGTGTGTGCAAACCATCCGCTGCTCCGTAAACAGCAGCCCCAAGTCCCGCCGGTCCCGCCCCAACGACGACCAGATCGTAAAAGGGAAATTCAGCCTTGGTTCTCAATCCCAGTTTGCGGGCGATTTCAGCAATGGGCGGGTTGGCCAGGGAAGAGCCATCCGGAAAGACCACGATTGGCAACGAGGAAACACCGAGTCCGGTCGTGTTGAAAAGCTGCTTCGCGGTTTCGTCCGTCTCGACGTTGAGCCATTGGTGGGGCACAAAGTTGCGTCCAAGAAAGTCGCGAATCTCATTGGCCTGCGGCGACCACCGATGCCCGATGACCCGCACACCCTCGAACGCGGGATGATAGGATGCCTGCCAATCATCCAGCAAATCATCCACCACGCCATAGAGGCGCTCCTCCGGCGGGTCCCAGGGTTTCATCAGGTAATGATCAATTTGCACCTTGTTGATGGCGCGGATGGCCGCGTCGGTGTCCGCGTAGGCTGTCAACAAAGCCCGTTTGGCATCGGGGTAAAGGACAATCGCCTGTTCCAAAAACTCCACGCCGGACATGTGCGGCATTCTTTGGTCCACCAGGAAAAGCGCCACCGCTTCGTTGCGAAGTTTCAATTGCTTCACGGCTTCCAAGGCGGAAGCGCCGGAATCCGCCGAGATCACCCTGTAACGGTCGCCATATTGGCGGCGGAGGTCGCGTTCCACGGCGCGCAGAACGTCCGGATCATCGTCCACGGTCCAAATAACAGGTTTTGTCATAGCGATTTTAAGCTATCAATTATGTTGATGCGGGCGCAATTCCGTCGGGTACTTGCACTCCCTCCAGGCATCGATCCCGCCGAGCAACGGCCGGACGCGCGAGAAGCCTCTCTTTTGCAGGCGCAATGCGACTCTTGCGCTGGTCACCTCGTTCGGGCAGGAACAATAAAGGATGATGTCCCGGTCGCGGGGAATCTCCCCCTGGCGGTGTTCGATCTCATCCACGGTCATGTGCAGGGCGCCCTGAATCAACGACGGATCCTCCGCCAGTTCCTCGCCCGCCCGCAGATCCAGAATCATGAGGTTTTCACCCGCCTCCAGTTTTTGGCGCAATTCGTCCACGGTGATTCGCGCCATGCGCAAGTCGCGCAATACGCGATGCCTCTGGAAATACTTGTAGCCGATATAAACCGCGATCAACCCGGCGACCACAGCCAACGCGCCGTTGCCAAGGCTGGCCAGAGCGGCAATGACCTTTTCCAACTGGCGGCTGAACAGGACTCCCACCAGAATAAGGCTCCCCACATACAGCACTGAGCCGGCTCCGTCGAAAACAAGGAATCGAAAAAGGCTTGAGCCGGAACTTCCCGCCAGCGGCGGCGCCAGGGTGCTCAATCCCGGGATGAATTTCGCAGCTATGAGTCCTTTTGCCCCATGGCGTGTGAACACGCCCTGCGTCCGCCGGACACACGTGTCCGGCTCCAGAGAAATGCGGCACAGAAGACCCAGCACGCGGTGTCCGTAATAGCGCCCCAAGTAGAACCAGATCAAATCCGCCAGCAACGATCCAATTGCAGCCGAGCCGAGCGCCACGAACCAATTCATCTTGCCGGCGCCGATCAAAGCTCCCGCCGCGAACAACCAAAGAGCCGCGGGGAGCGGCATGCCGATTTGTTCAATGAATACCGCCGCAAACAATACGGCGGCTCCGTGATGCACCAGAAAATCAATAGACTTGTTCATGGAGGCTCATTTCTGGATGCGACATCGTGGTCGGAATGACCACTGGTCTTCGTCGTTGTCGGGGATTTGCCCACTTCGTCCTGCCAGCCGCCCCCGAGCGCTTTATACAGAGCGACCACCGTCAACTGTTCGTCACGACGGGTGCGTGCCAAAGCCAGCTCCGCGGGGAAAAGCTGTTGTTGGGCCTCGAGAACCTCATAATAACTGGCCTTGCCCGCCAAGTATCGCGAAGTGGATGTCCGCACCGCCCTCTCCAATGAAGCCACCTCGCGGATCTGCTGTTCGCGGATTTCGCCAAGTCTTTCGCGGGCGATCAGGGCGTCGGAGACGTCGCTCAGGGCGGTGAGAACCGTTTGGCGGTAACGAAGCCGGGCTTCTTCGCGGGCGGCCTTGGCCTGACGGTACTGCCCCACCAGCCGGCCTCCTTCAAAGAGCGGTCCGGCGGCTTCGGCGCCGATCCCCCAGGCATTGGCGCCGCCGAGGGTGAAAGTTGACAATTCCGGGCTTATTCTGCCGAACAAGGCAGTCAATCCAATTTTTGGGAAGAACTCCGCTGTTGATTCCCCAACTTGCGCGTTGGCGGAGCGCAGCAGTTGCTCCATTTGCCGCACATCCGGCCGGCGCTCCAATAATGCCGATGGCAATCCCGCCGGCACCTCCGGTGGCAGTTCCACCAGCGACGCGCCGGCACGATTGATCGGTCCGGGAACGCGCCCCAATAGTATGGAAAGCTGGTTTTCCATGGCGGAAATTTGATTGAGGATAGACGGCACGGCGGAGGCCGCGTCGTCCAGGGCGGCTTCGGCGCGCGACGTTTCCAAGTCCGACGCCGTGCCGCCCTCCAGGCGTTGCGCGAAGATTTTCAGGCTCTCTCCAAATGAATTGGTGGTGCGCCTGGCAATTTCCAACTCATGATCCAACTCCAGCAATTGCAAAAAATCAGTCGCCACCTCGCTCAACAATATTAATCTCACGCCGCGGCGAGCTTCCTCGGAGGCCAGAAGCTGGGCGCGAGCGGACTCATTGAGCCGGCGGACGCGGCCCCACAGGTCCACCTCCCAAAACGCATTCAATGCGGCCACCGCGGAACCGGTTGTGACGCCGTTGTTCGGAAAAGCCGAGCCAAATAGATCGTTGCGCCCCTGGCTGACCGTGCCACTGTAGCCCACGCTGGGCATGAATTGCGACCTGGCTTGCATGGCGACGGCCCGGGCCTGCTCGACACGGGTCATGGCTATGCGCAGATCATAATTGTTCGTCAACGCTTCACGGATTAACGCCTGCAAATCGGTGTCCTGATAAACCTGCCACCAATTTAGGTCGGCGATGGACGTGTTGGTGGAAGCGTTATCAGCTCGAAAGGCCGCGGGGTTATCGACCGGTGGCCGCTTGTAGTTGGGGCCGACGGCGCAGCCCGCAAGCAGAATTCCCGCCAGCATGAGCAGGACGAAGGCGTTTTGGCGGCATTTTGCGGCCGGACAGTTCACGCAACCTCTCCTCCAACAAGGGCGCCGCCTGAACTCCTTGCAGCTTCCGGTTTCGCCTGCCGCCGATGCCCGGCCACTTTTTCAACCACGTAAAATGTGACCGGGATCAGGCAGACGGCCACGCAGGTCGCGGCCAGCATGCCGCCCACGACCACCGTGCCCAGGACGCGCCGCGACACAGCCCCCGCCCCTGTGGCGAACCACAACGGCAGCGAGCCGAAAATAAAGGCGAACGATGTCATTAGAATCGGCCGCAGACGAAGACGCGCGCCCGTCAGGGTCGCCTCGATCAGCGGCTTGCCCTTCTCGTATTCCAACCGGGCGAACTCAACGACCAGAATGGCATTCTTCGCCGCCAGCCCGATGAGCATGACCAGGCCGATCTGGGCAAAAACATTGTTGACCATTTGCCGCGACAGCAGGGCGGCAAACGCGCCGAACACGGCGATGGGCGTTCCCAGCAACACGCTGAAGGGGAGCGACCAGCTTTCATAAAGCGCCGCCAGGATCAGGAACACAAAAATGAAGGAAAGGGCGAAGATCGCCACTGGCGATACACCCTGGGCCGCCTTCTGCTCCTGAAACGACATGCCAATGTAGTCGTAACCCATCTCCGGAGGCATGGTCTGGGCGAATACTTCCTCCAAGGCTTTTGTGGCCTGGGCGGAACTGAAGCCGGGCGCCGCCGTGCCGTTGAGTTGCGCGGAACGATAGAGATTGTAGCGCATCGTGAATTCCGGCCCGGAAATGGACTTGGTGGAGGTCAGCGCCGACATGGGAATTGATTCGCCGTTATGGTTGCGCACGTAGAAAAGCCCCAGGTTTTCTGCGCGAGTCCGGTAAGCATCCTCGGCTTCAACATAGACCTGCCATTGCCGTCCAAACCGGTTGAAATAGTTGACGAAATATCCGCCCATGAATGTTTGCAGGGTCTTATAGAGATCCGCCAGGTCCACTCCTTGCTTGAGGACCCGGTCCCGGTCCACATCGACGTAAAGCTGGGGCACGGCCAGCAAAGACGGGGTGTTGATGCTGGCAATTTCAGGACGCTTCCGCGCCGCTTCGATATACTTGGCAACGTTGGCGGCAAGAAAACGAACGTCTTTTCCGCTGCGGTCTTCCAGAACCATGGTAAACCCGCCAGCTGTGCCGACTCCTGCGATGGCGGGCGGCGGGAAGGCGAACGCAATCGCCGCAGGCACGCGGGAAAGTTTCCGGCCCAGATTCGCCTTGATGGCCGTGTAATTTTCCTCCGGCTTGGTGCGCTTGTCCCAGTCCTTCAGGCTCACCCAAAAGGTGGCGCTGAAGGTGTTGCGCGTAAAACTCAGAAGATTGAAACCGGCCACCGTTGTGCAGCTTTCGACACCCGGCGTGGCCAGAACCAGGTCTTCAATCTGCTTGCAAACAGCCTCGGTGCGGTCCATGGAAGCAGCGAAGGGAAGTTGGGCGCTGATGTAGAGGAACCCCTGGTCCTCATCCGGCAGGAAGGCAGTGGGGAGCGTCCTGCCAAACCAGGCGGCGGCGAGCGTCACCAGGCCGAGGAACAACAGGCTGAAGGCGGCTTTCCGAATCAAGGCGCGGCAAACACCGACGTAGCCGTTGGTCAGCCGGTTATAAGCTCGATTGAACCCCTTGAAAATAAATCCAAGAGGGCCTCCTCCCGTCCCCTGCGACGGTCGCAGAAGCAGCGCGGACAGGGCTGGACTGAGCGTCAGCGCGTTGAACGCCGAGATAAGGACTGAGATGGCAATGGTCACTGCGAACTGTTGATAAAGCCGTCCCGTGATCCCCGGAATGAACACGGTGGGCAGAAATACCGCCGACAGGATCAGCGCGATGGCAGCCACCGGACCTGACACTTCCTCCATCGCCTTCAAAGTGGCGTCTTTCGGCGACATCCCCTCCTGAATGTGGTGTTCAACCGCTTCGACGACCACAATGGCGTCATCCACCACCAAGCCGATGGCCAGGACCAGGCCGAAAAGCGAAAGCGTATTGATGGAGAAACTCAGCAACGGGAAAATTGCGAATGTCCCAACCAGTGAAACCGGAACCGCCGCCAGAGGGATCAATGCCGCCCTCCAGCCTTGGAGGAAAATAAAAACCACCAGCATGACCAGTCCCAGCGCCTCCCAAAAAGTCTTGCCGATTTCGCGAATCCCCTCTGTCACTGACTTGGTGGTGTCAATCGGGATGCTGTAGTCAACATCTGACGGGAAGCGGGTCTTCAACTCTGCCATGAGCTTCTTGACCCCTTTTTCGGCTTCGATGGCGTTGGAGCCGGGAAGTTGGAACAAGGCAAGAATGGCCGACGGTTTGCCATCGAAACGCCCCACTACGTCATAATCCGCGGCGCTTAATTGAATGCGGGCCACGTCTCTTAAGCGCACAACCGCTCCATCCGGCGTGGCGCGGAGAACGATGCTGCCAAATTGGTCCTCCGTCGTGAGCCGGCCTTGCGCAAGCACGGTGTAGGTGAATTCTTGTCCGGGCGGTGTCGGACGTCCCCCGATTTTTCCAGCCGGATTGACCGCATTCTGGCTGGTGACGGCGCTGATGATCTCCGGGACGGTGATATTGAGTTTGGCCAGTTGGTCCGGCTTGACCCAAATCCTCATGGCGTACTGCCCCGCGCCGAAAACTGTTACCGAGGAGACTCCGACCACCCGGCTCAGGGGATCGCTCAGATTGATATAGGCGTAGTTGGCCAAAAACTCCGCGCCGCGCGAACCCTTGGGCGAATTCAGCGAGAGGATCATAAAAGGGGCGGAGAGTGATTTTTGGACCGTGACGCCGAAGTTCCGCACGTCGGCGGGCAACTGCGATTCGGCCTGCGCGTAGCGCA
>JBKQUS010000117.1:0-32908 GCA_052325505.1 Limisphaerales bacterium | reverse complement strand
AGAGCCTTGAGGCGGTAGCCAAAGCTTTGCCGACCTCGGCGTGGCGGAAAGTAACTTGGCGGGAAGGGACCCGGGGGCCGCAATGTTCTCGCTTTGCCCAAGTTCAGGTTTGGGCCGCACACGGTTGTGTCTGAGCACCTTTGAAGACACATCCTAACTTAACCTAGTATTATTAGCGGCCCGTTTAAGAAGTAGGAGACGTGACGTCGTCTCCTACTCTTTAAACCAATCACAAACGGTTCGGGTCCAGCGGTTCATCGCCTTCGACCGCGGAGTCATGAAGAAAGGCATCAAGACGAGATCTGGCCTCTGGAAAGGCATTTCGGCGCTCCCAAGCTTCGTCATCCTGACGGGCGAGGAGGAAACGGGCAAAATCGGCCAATTCCGCCTGCTTGTCAGCGGGCAGAGCCTCGCAAACATGAATGAATTCCTCGGCAGTGCTACTCTTGTCGATTTGACAACCTCAAACTGGAGAAAACTCAAGCGGGTTCGTCGCTTGTTGAGCGACTTAATCCTGCGATTAAACGCGAGTCAGCGCATTCTCGCTGACGAAGAGATTTCGCGCGCGAAAAGCCGCCGGGCTTTCCACCAGCAAAACCGCCCGCAAGGCGGACAGTTGCGAGGCAAACCACGGACGATGCAATTTACGTGCTTCGGCGGCCACCCAAGCCGGAAAAGGCAATTCATGGATGCGGGCCAGTTCCTCGGCAGCCGCCGCAAGGTAGGCGTCTTGCACATGGCCGCGTTCCGCAAACCCCGGCGCCAGCAACGGCGGCGTGTCGGCCAGCGCCCTGGCATTTGGCGCGGCGTAAAATTCGTCGAGGAAATTCGCAAGGCAACGGTCAAACGAATCGCCGTTGAGAGCGAGTTGCGCGACTTCCGCCAAAGTTTTCGGTCTCATATCCTGCCTTCTCCAAACAGTCCTTCAACAAGATACTGCGTTTTCACCGGAATGCGATTGGCCGGATAATATTGCCCGACCAAGTCCAAAGCCTCTTTGGCTGACTTTAATTTCAAATGTCGGCTGCTACGACTTCGATGCCCATCTTGAGCAGAAACCTGCAAACCATGTGCGGTTTCAGAGGTTGGGCTAGCAGACGCATTACGGTCTTCCGTCCCTCGACTGTTGCCTTCTCGAATGGAGGAGCAGGATCATAGCTGATCGTGCCAGGTTGTAGTGAAGCCCGGATGGTTCCCTCCCAACTTGTGAACCATGGGGGCTTGAGTTTCTTTGTAGGAACACCCAGGAAGACGCGCAAGAATGAAAAGGGGTAATCTCCGAGCGCCTGCTGCTCGACCTCAGAGCCGAACCGGTTCTGGCACTCGTCACAGAAAAGGCCACCCGGAAGCACTGCCCAATCACCTCCTCCGAGAGATTCCGGCAGGATGTGCTCCCTGGTCGTGAACCTCATAGCATCCTTCTTGCAGAATATGCAACGGCCCATTCTCTCCTTAGCGGAACGCAGAACTGAAGGGCCAACCGGCGCTGGCTCCAGTGACTTGTTAAGCGACGGTTTCATTTTTAACCACGGATTTCAATCCTACAGGCTGAGCCCCAACAGTGTAAATGCCCCAATCGGCGACCACGGCTCGATCCACCTTAATGCCGTAGTGGCTGCAAACAAGATGCAGCACGCTCACCGAACCTTTACACAACGAACACTCTATGTCATGCTCACCTTGGTCCAGCACACCAAGCGTAAACGCCTGAACGAAGTCGCTTCCCACAGAAATCGTGCCCTTACCGCCACACTTGGGACAATCAATGTAGCCATCACCGTCACATGACTTGCACTTTGCCATATTATTCCTTCCTGTTTCGTGGTTGTTGTACTCGAACGCTCGCCGCTTAACAATTAATATACAACCGGCGGTTCGTGTATTAAAACGGTCGAATTAACACCGACGAAGCGGTGCGCCGAATTATGGAAGCGATTCGACGCTTCTTCCTCGAGCCGTTGATTCAATGTCGGGCTCATGTTGTCCAAATACCAGTATTTGACCACGGGGTCAAGCAGGCCAATTTAAACAAGTTCACTGCCTTACTCCCGAACTCTTACCTTGCCTACGGTCCTCAACCGGTTTGATCGGTCGTTTGTCGCGTGGCCCTGCCGGCACGCGGCCCAATCGGTGCAATCCTTTCAGGAAGATTCCCGCCTTTTCCTCTGCTCCTCGATAAATGCAGCGCGCGGTGCAGGTTTCGGCCACCACGATTTCCACCAGCAGCGGCAGCTTCGGCTTCAAAAGACGCCAGATCCATTTCGCGATGTTTTCGCTTGTCGGGTTTTCCAGGCCCGGGACTTCATTCAAATAACGGTGGTCGATCTTTTCCCAAATCGGCTGAAAGGCATCGGCGATGTCCGCGTAGTCCATGACCCAGCCCAATTTTGCGTCGCATTCGCCCACCACGGCCACTTCGACTTTGAAACTGTGCCCGTGCAACCGGCGGCACTTGTGCGACTTCGGCAGATGCGGCAAAAGGTGCGCCGCTTCAAATTGAAATGTTTTTCTCAGTTCCATTATGGTTTCTCCCAATCGGTCCAGGTGATGAGATCGCCCAAGGGCGGACGTCCGTCATGGCGCCAGTCCAAGGGCGGGTTTTGCATCTGGCCCAGCGGACAGACGCGCCGCGCGCCCCAGCGCGCCAACTGCGGCGCAATGTCGCGGGCCTGCGCCGCCGTGCTGGACAAACCGACGGTGGACACTTGCTCGCGCACCAATTCAGCGCCCTGCAAGGCGTGGGTCAGGTCGGCCACGGTCTTGATGTAAATGAACCGGTTCGCGCAGGACGCCTGGAAGCGCGGATCGTTCTCCAAAATGACCGTCCAGGCGGTTGATTCGAGGCTGGCCCACATTTTTGTTTCCAGCGAATGCGCGGCCCGCACTTCGTAAAAGGAGCGCCGCATGGAGATGGCGGCCGCGTCCGTGGTCTTCAAAGCCCCGCGTGGAAAAGTTTTCTCCACCGCGTCCAAGCGGCCCGCCAGCAGCGCCGCGAACGCTTCCGCGGTGACTTTGCCGCCGTCTTCAACATAAATGACGTGCGGCGAAAGACAGCCGCGCTGGTTCCAGGCCGTCACGTCCGCCGCCGCCTGTTCCACCACGTCTGCCGCATTCTGTTCCAGCGCTTCCCGCGTCACGTAGCCAAAGCTGACCCGTGTTCCGTAGCCGACAAAGCGCGCTGTGCGGGGGATCTTTTTCCCAATGGCTTCCAGCATCTCGTCGCTGCCCGTGGCCGTAATGCAATCGGCTTCGGCGAAGAGGGCCGCTTCCAAAGGTTCGAGGCCGCCCTTCCATTCCGCTACCTCGAGGCACGAGCCGGCCTTGTGATCGGCCTCGTAAAGGGAATGGGCGAAGAGGCGCGGAATGAAAGCGCCGCCGGAGGCGCATTTTACAAACTGGGCTGAACGGGTCAGCAGCCCGAAAACCATTCCTGACAAACCGGGGTTGGGAATATTGCCCGGCGCGATCTGCGCCAACAGCAGCGGGCCGCGGGCCAGGGCGGCGCGTTTTCCTCCCGCGTGATGTTCATCGGGATGAAAACCATCCAGGCGATGCGGGTGCCCCAATTCCTGGCGCAGCAACGTTTCCAGATTGTCCGCCGTCAGTTGTTTGAAAAACTGATCCAACCCGGCGGCCAGCACCGGTTCGGAAAAACCGGTGGCGGCGGGACCGAACTCCAGCATTTCGCGGCGAAAAGGAAAATCAGGCGAGAGCCACTCGGCGGCCAGACCGTGCAAAAGGCGGATGATGCTCTCCGTCGTGCGGCCCTCGAGGTAGCGTTCGCGGTTGCGCCGGAGAGTCTGGCAGGCCTCGGTGATCAAGCCGGCGGTGAGTTCGGCTTCGGCGGGCAAATCGGCCAGGAAATAATTCGGCAGATTCATCGGCATGGGTCAAGTCGCGGCCATGAGCGAGCACCCGCGCGGCCCGGCGGATTCCGCCCGGCCCCGCAGTTCGAATCCGTCCTCGCGGCCCACGGCCAGGTCTTCGGTTTGTAGCGCCATGACGGAATACATATTCGCCGGATCGAAAACGCGAAGCAACCCTGTTTCACCCGCGGCCGCGACCGCGCCAGTTTCGGGCGAGATGATCTGTGTCCGAACCCAGGGCGGGAATCGGAAAAGGCCCGCCAACGGCCTGGCTTCCCCAGCCACGCCGTCGTAAGCCTGCGAACTCAATTCGCTCATGCCGTATTCCGCCACGATGTGCGATTCCGGCACGGCCAGATATTTTGTCATGAGCCGGCGCAAATCCGCCCGGGCCACGGCGCGCGAGCGGCCCTTATAGCCGCCCGTCTCCATCAGGCGCGATCCGGCCGGAAGGCGAAGGGGGGTCTTATTGACAGCCAGATGATCGAGCCAGTGAACGAACGAGAAAGCCGTGCCCAACAAGGCGACGGGCCGGTTGCTGGAAATGGCGGCGCGCACAGCGGAGCCAAGTCGGTTGAAATCCAGGCTCCACGAGCCGTCCGCCTCCAATTGTCCGGCAAACAGCCCATCGCTCCCCGCCAATTTGGAGCGAATTGTTTCAAACATGTGGACCAGTGACGAATGAGGAGCAAGCTCCGGTGGCGGAGTGAGGAAAAGGAACGCCGCGCCTCCGGCGGCGGGGAAATGCCGTTCAAACCACGGGAGCAGGGACGCTTCATACAGCGAGAGCGACGCCGCGCCATGATAATGGCGGCTGGGCACATGCCCCGTCGTGCCACTGGAGTGGAAAACACAGCTGCGGTCGCTCTCGGGCAGGCTGGAAACGACGTGTTCCTTAAACGCCGCGCCCGGCAGCGCCGGAATGCGGCTCCAATGTTTGATGGAGCCGGGCCGGACACCCCGGCTCTCGCACAGCCGCCGGTAAATCGGCACGCCCTCAAATTGGAAGGCGAACAATGCCAGCGAAAGCCGATTAAACCCTTCATCGCCAACCATGTCAGGCCCGGTTTGGGAAATGAGCGCGCGCACCCGGGACAGGAGTTCCGAGGCGCTCGAAGGGGCTTGTTGTTCATTTTCCATTTCCGCTGCTCATCGTAATCCTGCTCCTCTCTCTAATCCAGAGATTACCCGGAAGGGTCGATTTGCGAACGGCGAAAAAAGGGGCTAAAGAAAAGGTTGACATTAAGCCGATGTCTTGGTGAAATAACCGGCTCTTTTTGAGGTTTTATATATGTATGCTATTATTGAGACGGGTGGCAAGCAATACCGGGTGAGCGCGGGCGACACCATTGAGGTTGAACGCCTGGCGGCGGAGGCGGGTCAAAGTTTTACGTTTGACCGGGTGTTGTTTTGTAAAGACGAAGGTAAAACGACCATCGGCGCGCCCGCCATCGGGCAGGCGTCCGTGGTGGCTGATGTGGTGAAACACATTCGCGGCGTGAAAACGGTGGCGTTTAAGATGAAACGGCGCAAAGGTTATCACCACAAGGTGGGCCATCGCCAGGAGTTGACTGTTGTTAAAATAAAGGAAATCAAAGCGTAGCAGAGAAGGATAATTTTATGGCACATAAGAAAGGTCAAGGCAGCGTTCGCAACGGGCGCGACAGCGTCAGCAAGCGGCTCGGCGTCAAGGAATTTGGCGGGCAACAGGTCACGGCCGGGAGCATCCTGGTGCGTCAACGCGGCTCCAAATTTGTCGCCGGCGAGAATGTCGGCACCGGACGCGACTGGACTTTGTTCGCGCTGACGGACGGGCAGGTGTTGTTCGACAAGGGAAGCCGCCGCATCAACGTGCGGCCCAAGGCCGAGAAGCCTGACGTTGAAAAGAATTGATTTTCGCGGCAAAACGCGCAGGGCGAGGCCGAAAGCCTCGCCTTTTTCATTGATGGTGTCATAATTGCGTGCGGATTTTCCAAAACCATGTTTGTCGATGAAGTGAAGGTGTATGGGCGCGCCGGGCACGGCGGCAAAGGCTGCGTGGCTTTTCTCCGGGAAACTTACCGGCCCAAGGGCGGTCCGAGCGGCGGCAACGGAGGGCGCGGCGGCGACGTCATTCTTCAAGCCGACCATGATCTGAACAACCTGGTGGCGCAGTTCTACACTCCCCGGCTTATCGCAGAAGACGGCAAACCCGGCCTGGGCAAAGGCATGGATGGCCCGGCTGGCAGGGATCTGGTGGTCAAAGTGCCGTGCGGGACCCTGGTTTGGCGGCTTTCCTCTTCGGAGCCTGCCGCAACCGAAGAACCGGGGCAGGATCCGGAGCAAGCCATCCTTTTGGCCAGTTCCAGCCGCCGCCCGGTCCTGCGTCATTCCGGCTCGGAACGCGCTGTCGAACTTGATTTGGAAGAGGAGGCCGTGCCGGTGGCGGGCGGGGAAACCCATCAGGAATTGGTGGCGGACTTGACCGAGAACGGCCAGCAATTTGTCCTGTGCAAAGGGGGCCGGGGCGGATTGGGCAATCGCAATTTCGCCACCGCCCGGCGGCAAACGCCGCGCTTCGCCCAGCCGGGGGAGGCTGGCATGGAGGGCGACTACCTGTTTGAGTTGCGCATCATCGCGGATGCGGGTTTGGTCGGGTATCCAAACGCGGGCAAATCGACGCTTTTGACGGCGATCTCGCAAGCCCGCCCGAAAGTCGCTCCCTACCCTTTCACCACATTGCATCCGCAGGTCGGAATTGTTGAATTTGCGGATTACTCGCGTTTGACGGTTTGCGATGTGCCGGGGCTGATTGAAGGCGCGCACCGCAATGTGGGGCTTGGGCACGAGTTTTTGAGGCATATCGAGCGTTGCAAATTGATTGTGCTGATGCTGGACATGGCCGGAACCGACGGGCGCAATCCGTGGGATGATTACAAGCAATTGCTGCTGGAACTGGACTTGTACGATCCGGCATTGCTGAAGAAGCCCCGGTTGGTCGTGGCCAACAAGATGGATGAGGCAGCGGCGGAACAGAATCTCAAAGGATTCAAACGGCGTGTCCCGAAGGTTAAGGCGCTGCCCATGTCGGCGGCCTTCGACCAAGGCATTGAGGATTTCAAGAAGCTGGTCCGCAAATCGGTTGGATTGGGTGAAAAAGGGTAAAATTTCGCGAAGAAAGCGCGTGTTTTTTTCACGCAAGATGCGTGGAATTTTCGCGCACGAGGGAGTTTTTGCAAGGTTTTGCAGGCGTTTTGCAAGGAAATGGGCAGGGAATGTGGCGCAATGGCCTTGAAGTGGTCATTTTTGGCCTTTGGCATCATCCTTGCTGAAATATGGAATCAAATCGAGTTAACACTGGCAGTCATTGCAGAAAACAGTGCGCGCTCCATTGGCAGGTAAAACATTTAACATATGAAAAACATACGGAACAAAAAAATAGGAGCTTTCACTCTCATCGAGTTGTTAGTTGTCATCGCCATTATCGCCATTTTGGCCAGCATGCTATTGCCGGCGCTGGCCCGCGCCAAACAGAAGGCGCAGCGCATTACCTGCGTCAATAACTTAAAGCAGGTCGGCACGGCTTACCGCATCTGGGAGAACGACAACGGGGATCACTTCCCGCAGCAGCAGATGCAGTCTTTGGGAGGATGTCTTGAGACAATTGGCAATGGCACCGCCACTCCAGCCACAACCGCAGCCGAATGCGCCTGGCTGCCCTACGCCCTCATGGCAAATGAAATGGGTCAGTCCCCCAAGGTTCTGATGTGTCCCTCTGACGACTGGGCCGGTGCCAACACGAACTTTGTTTGGGGATCCACCCAGAACGGTTACCTTCTTCCTACCGGCGGCGTTTGGCCCGCGCTGAATCCGTGGGGTTCGTTTGACAACACCAACATCTCTTACTTCGTCGGCGTTGGCGCCTGCGATACGCAGCCGCAATCCCTGCTGGGTGGTGATCGAAATCTTGGGAACGGCGGTTCCATAACGCCTGGAAGCCAAACTGTAAATACGCCGATCCAGGACCAAAATTATGGCATTGCCGGCGCGACCACGACAGAGTCCATCGGGCAAAGCGGCGCGGATGCGGTGATCAACACCAACGGATGCTGGCATTTCAGCTCGATCGTAGCAACGGGAGGAACGGTCGGCGGCGCCAGTGAGGCCGTCGGTTGGTCGGCGAAACTGCATTCCTCCGGGAATATCGCGGGCGCCGGCAACGTGCTGCTGGGGGATGGCAGCACACAGCAAACCACCTCCGCCGCTTTTCGCAAAACCTGGCTCGCCAACGCGGAAGATGCGGGATACTTTGATGCCTTGGGCGGCACCACTGCCAATGGTGATATTCACCTGATCTTTCCTTAAGCCATCCTGACTTGGATAGGTAGTAATCAAGGCGCCCGAGTGGGCGCCTTTTTTATTGGGTGGACGCCGCCGTCCATTCCACAATCTGGCGAAGGGGCGTGGCGGGCCGAAACCCAACATATTTCGCCAGCTTCTCCACGATCGGTTTGCGCCGGAGCATATCTTCAAAGCCGGGACCATAGGCCCTGGCATAGGGAACTAATTCAATGGACGAAGAGGACCGCAGCGTCTTGATGACCAGACCGGCCAGTTGGCCCATGCTGATTTCTTCGGAACTGCCCACGTTGAAAATCTCTCCTTTGGCGGCGGGACAATTCTGCAATCGCACCAGAGCCTCCACCGTGTCGGCGACATAACAAAAACAGCGCGTCTGGCGGCCATCTCCGAATACTTTGAGAGGCTGGCCCTTCCCGGCCGCCTCGATGAATCGAGGCAGGACCATCCCGTATTGCCCGGTCTGGCGAGGCCCCACGGTGTTGAAGAGCCGTGCGATCACCACCGGGGTCTTCTGCTCCCGGACGTGCGCCAGGGCCAGAAACTCATTCATCAATTTGGAACAGGCATAGCTCCACCGGCTCAAGTGCGGCGAGCCGATGAGCAGATCGTCCTCCTCCGAGAAGGCGGCCTTCGCGCTCTTGCCATACACCTCGGAAGTCGAGGCCAGCAGTATGGGCACGCTGCCGGCGCTGGCCGCGTCGAGCATCAACTGCGTCTCGCGCAAATTGCTTTCGATCGTTTGCAGGGCGGAGTTCATGACCAATTCCACCCCGACAGCCGCCGCCAGGTGATAAATGCCCCGGCTCTTCCGGGCCATCTCAACCAGATTGCCGCACTCGGAAATCCTCGACTGGACGATTGCAAGCTCTGGATGCCCCCGAACCGATTGCAGATTCTCCAGCCGCCCCGTCGAAAGGTCATCTATGACGGTGACGGATTTGCCGTCACGGAGCAATCGCTCGACCAGATGAGAGCCGATGAAGCCGGCTCCGCCTGTGACGAGGAAATGTTCGGTGCGCTCTGACATTGGCCCATTCTGCGGCAGAATCGGCCCGACTCAAGCGGGAATGATTTGGCAGCGACAAAATGGGGCGGGTCTGTTAATGGTCTGACATGAATCAATTGTATGGATTTTCCCGCGATGTGATTAAAGCGCGTTATGCGCTGCGGACGCCCGCCGGTTATGTGCCAAGTTGGCTGCCGGGCTGGCGTCGTGCGACCCCGGTGGTGCAGATATCGCCCGCGATGGGGGCGCATTTTTCCCAGTGGCAGGTCACTTTTGAGAGGAATGGCGAGGGGTGGGGCAATACCGGGGCGAATGAGTTCTTGGCTTATCTTATCGAAGGCCGGTTCGCGGCCACACTGGCCGGGAAATCAGGCCGGATGGTGGCGGGCAGCTTCGCTTACCTCCCGCCGGAGACAGATTTTCATTTCAGTCAGGCCAGCGCCGGGTCGCGGTTGTTGGTCTTTGAGAAGAAATTCCAGGGCTTGGCAAGTTATGAGACGCCGGGCGTTATCACCGGCCAGGAGAAGACGATTTGCGGCAGGCCGTTTTTGGGCAACAGGGACGCCCGCCTGAAGGAGCTTCTGCCCTCGCAACCGGCTTTCGACATGGCGGTGAACATTTTCACTTTTCAACCCGGCGCGGCGCTGCCGCTGGTTGAAACGCACATTATGGAGCACGGCCTGTTGATGCTGGAAGGGCAGGGCATTTACCGGTTGGATGCGGATTGGCATCCGGTGCAGGCCGGGGACGTCATCTGGATGGCGCCTTATTGTCCGCAATGGTTTGTGGCCATGGGGCCCGCTCCGGCCAGCTACATTTATTACAAAGACGTGAACAGAAAGTAAGAATTAAGAATTTCTTACTTCTTACTTCTTCCTTCAGTTGCGTCTCTCCACGGCGAGCCGGCCTGGTAAAGGCGCAGGCGCTGCCGCAGCAATTCCGCCAGCGCGCTGTTTGTCTGGGCCAGGGCTGCCCGGCAGGCACGCCGGTCGGCGGCGATGGCTTCCGGGAAATTCCCGGCCTCGGCATAGGCGGCGGCCAGTGTGCCGGTGATCACCGGATTTTGACCGCCGGAAAGTTCGTCGGCGCGCGAAGCCAGGAGCACCGCCCTGGCGCCATTGCGGATGGCTGGGTCGGGATGGCAGGCAAGGATCCATGCCAGGTCGTTGCGGGCCTGGACGTGGTCCGGGTTGAGTTGAATCGCCATCTCAAATTGCCGGATTGCTTCCGCGACGCCGCTCGTCCGGTAGAGCGCATTGCCCAGCAGGTAATGCGCGCCGGCGTCAGCGGGTTTGATTTCGGCGGCCCGACGCAAATAAGGAACGGCGTCCGCGGCGAGACCGTTTTGAAGAAGGATGGTGCCCATGTTGTTTTGGGCCTTGAAATCACCGGGTTCCAGATTGACCTGCGCTTGGAACTGGTCCAGGGCCTCGGCCACCCGGCCCCTGGCCAGCAGAGCGTAGCCGAGATTGTAACGGGCGTCGGCAAGGCCGGGATCGAGGGAAACGGCCTTTTGCAGCTCCTGCAGCGCGTCATCCTCCCGGCCTTCCATCAAAAGAATCCGGCCCAGGATATTTCTGGCATTGGGGTAATTGGGATTGATCCGCAGCGAAGTTTGCAGATGGCTGATGGCCAGGTTGGTGTTCCCGTGGCTCCCCTCGTATTCCCCCAGGCCGGCGTAAGCGACGAAATTTCCCTTTGTGGCCTGGATGGCATGGAGAAACAGGGTTTGGTCATTTTTCCAGAAGGCTGCCTGGCGCACAGTCAATACCAGACAGACGGCCACGGCCAGCACCCCAAGGATCGACTGCACCAGCGCCCCCAGGCGGATGCTCCAGTCCCGCGCCGTCCAAACAATCGCGATCAGCAGACCAATGCCGGGGATGTAAGTGTAGCGGTCCGCCATGGATTGCATTCCAACTTGAATCACTCCGATGACGGGGGTCAACGTGCCCAAAAACCACAGCCAACCCACCGCCAGCCAGGGCTGGGTGCGGAGGCGCCAGAGCGCCCATGCCGACAGCAGCAACAACAGCACGATGGCGCCGGCCACGGTCCAGGCCGGCCATTTCAACATCGGATACGCGATGGCCAAATGGGCGGGCCAGAGGGTTTTCGCCACGTAACGCACGCAGGCCACGGGCACGTTGGCCAGGCGCATGCCGAACGGCAACCGGGCCAGCGGTATGACCGAACCGCCCTGGAACTGGGCGAAAAAAGTGACCGCGCAGGACGCAGCCGACAGAACGAACCAGGGGGTCTTTTCGGCGACCAATCTGTCGAGGGGGACTTCGCGGCGTTGCAAAGGCCAATAGTCAAGAAGAAGCAATACGAAGGGCAGCGTCACCAGCATCGGTTTTGCCGCCAGACCGAGCGCAAAGAGAACCACGGACCAGACAGGGAAGGTTTTGCCGGTTGCCGTCTCAACCCGGGATTCTTCCACCCAGCGCACATAGGCCCAAATCGACAGCATCCAAAACAGGGCGCTCAACACGTCCTTCCGTTCGGACACCCAAGCCACCGACTCGACGCGCAGCGGATGCAGGGCGAACAAGGCCGCCACCAGCGCGCTGGGCCAGGTGGCGCGTGTCATGCGCTGAAGAAGCAGAAACAGCAGAATCGAGTTGGCCGCATGTAACGCCACGCTCGTCATGTGATAGCCGACGGGATTCATGCCGTAGAGTTGAAAATCCAGCATGTGGGAAATCCAGGTTAGCGGGTGCCAGTTGCTGGCCTGGCCCGTGGTCAGCGCCCACACGAGGCCCGCCCAACTCAAACCGCCCTGGACATGCGGATTGGCGGTGACGTAGGCGGGATCATCATAAGTGAGAAATCCGGCGCTGAAGACCGGTGCATAAGCCGCCAGGACCGCCAACGCGAGGGCAAGGCAGATCAGCCAAGTCTGACGTTTCCTCCGCGCATCATCCATGGAACCCTGTTTAAATGGAAAAAGCCGCAAAGAGAAGGCGGAAATGGCGTTCCAAACCGGCATTTTAACACATTCTTAATATCTTCCACCCGGATTTTAATTAACTCCCACCGCGTCCGCATGGCATGGTTGCGATGCATGAGGCGCATTGCGCGCCGGAAATCTTATGAATGACTTGATCTTCATCGCAGTGATGGTCGCATTTTTTGCGCTGGCGGCGCTCTACGCCCGCTTTTGCGAAAAAATTTGAAAATTATGGAAAACATTGTCGTCGGGATCATTTCCCTGTTGCTTTTTGTGTATCTGTTCGTGGCCATGGTCTGGCCAGAGAAATTCTAAGGCTCACTATGCGTGCTGTTGATTGGTTGCAACTGGCCTGCTTTGTCGCCGTTTTGGCGGCGATCACCAAACCGATGGGCCTCTATCTTTGCCAGGTCCTCGATGCCAACGGCAAGACCTGGTTCGACCCCATCCTCCGTCCCTGCGAACGCCTGACCTACCGGGTCATGGGCGTGGATGCCCGGCGCGAGCAGGGCTGGCTGCAATACACCTTCGCCATGCTGCTCTTCAGCCTGGTTGGGTGTTTGTTTACTTATGCCATTCTGCGGTTGCAAAAGTATCTGCCGTTGAACCCGCAGGGTTTTGACAACCTCAGTCCTGATTTGTCATTCAACACCGCCGTCAGTTTCGCCACCAACACCAACTGGCAGGCATACACGGGCGAATCGACCATGTCCTATCTCTCGCAGATGCTGGCTCTTGTCATACATAATTTTGCTTCGGCCGCGACGGGCATCGCCATTGCCGCCGCGCTGGTGCGGGCGGTGACGCGGCCTTCGGCCAAAACCATCGGCAATTTCTGGGTTGATTTGGTGCGCGTGACCTACTACCTGCTGCTGCCCATTTGCATCGTCTTCGCCGTCTTCCTGGTTTCGCAGGGCATGATCCAGAATTTCAAGCCGTACACCAAAGCCAAACTCACGGAGTCTTACACCATTCAGGTTCAAAAAACGGATGACAAGGGTAATAACGTGACGACTAACATCCAATTGGTCCTGTCCATGCCCAAGCTGGATGCCAAAGGCCAGCCGGTTCTGACCAATGGCGTCGCCGTCATGGTGGACACCCCGCAGTTTGACGCCAAAGGGGCGCCGATCATGACGAACGTTCCAGTCATGGTCGATCAAAAGGTGGAGGAACAAACCATTCCACAAGGCCCCATGGCCTCGCAGGTGGCCATCAAGATGCTGGGCACCAACGGCGGCGGCTACACCAATGCCAATGCCGCCCATCCCTTCGAGAATCCGACCCCGCTTTCGAATTTTATCCAGATGCTCTCCATTTTCGCCATTGGCAGCGGGCTGACGTATTACCTGGGCCGCATGAGCAAAAACCAGACGCACGGCTGGTCCGTTTGGACGGCGATGATGGTCCTGTTCATGGCCGGGGTGCTGCTTTGCTGGTGGGCGGAGGCGGCGGGAAACCCGATTCACCAGAAGCTGGGCGTCGCCGTCGCCGCCGGCAACATGGAAGGCAAGGAAGTCCGCTTTGGCATTTTCAATTCCGCGCTCTTCGCCACCATCACGACCGATGCTTCCTGCGGGGCGGTGAATACGATGCACGATTCGTTGACCGCTCTGGGCGGGTTCGTGCCGCTGTTCAACATCCAACTGGGAGAAATCATCATAGGCGGTGTGGGGGCGGGATTGTACGGCATGTTGGTGTTCGTGGTGCTGGCGGTGTTCATCGCCGGGTTGATGGTGGGGCGCACGCCGGAGTATCTCGGCAAGAAAATCCAGTCCTACGACGTCAAAATGGCCATGCTGGCGCTGCTGGTGCTGGCCGTGTCCATCCTGGGATTCTCCGCGTGGGCGTCGGTCAGCAAATGGGGGCTGGACGGCCGGAACAACGCGGGACCGCACGGTTTGAGTGAAATTCTCTACGCCTACAGTTCCGCCAACGGGAACAACGGCAGCGCCTTCGCCGGGTTGAACGCCAATACGCCCTGGTACAACACCACCATGGGCCTGGCCATGCTCATCGGACGTTTCCTGATGATCGTGCCCATAATGGCCCTGGCGGGCTCACTCGTGCAAAAGAAGGTTTCGCCGCCCAGCGCCGGGACCTTTCCCGTTTCCGGTGGGACATTTGTGGTGCTGGTGCTGGGCACCATTCTGCTGGTGGGCGCGTTGAATTTCCTGCCGGCCCTCACCCTCGGGCCGATTGTCGAGCACTTCCTCACCCTTCAGGGAAAACTCTACAACCTATGACTCAAAAAGCTCCATCTCTATTTGACTTGGACATCGTTGGGCCGGCCATGGTCAACTCGTTCAAGAAGCTCAATCCCCGTCTCATGGTCAAGAACCCGGTCATGTTCGTCACCATGGTGGGGGCCGCGCTGACCACCGTCGGCATCTTCACGTCAAAAACCGACAAGGGTTTTATTTTTCAACTGGCGCTCTGGCTGTGGTTCACCGTTCTGTTTGCCAATTTTGCCGAAGCCGTCGCCGAGGGACGGGGCAAGGCGCAGGCTGACAGCTTGCGCAAGAGCCGCAAGGAAACCATCGCCCGCCGCTTGCACGACAAGCGGGAAGAACCGGTGCCGGCAACGGAATTGCAGAAGGGCGATCTGGTGGTGTGCGAAGCGGGTGACATCATCCCCGCGGACGGCGACGTGGTGGAAGGCATTGCCAGCGTTGATGAGGCGGCCATTACGGGCGAATCGGCGCCCGTCATCCGCGAGAGCGGCGGCGACCGCAGCGCCGTGACCGGCGGCACGCGGGTCTTGAGCGATCGCATCGTCGTTCGCATTACCTCCGAAAAGGGCAACACTTTTTTGGACCGGATGATCGCCATGGTAGAGGGAGCCAGACGCCAGAAAACACCCAACGAAATCGCGCTGACCATTCTGCTGGCGGCGCTGACCTTCATTTTTCTGCTCGTCTGTGTGACGCTCAAGCCATTCGGCATTTACTCCAACGCGGAGTTTACCGTGCCGGTGCTGGTCGCCTTGCTGGTCTGTTTGATTCCGACAACCATCGGCGGCTTGCTCAGCGCCATCGGCATCAGCGGCATTGACCGGCTGACCCGCCGCAACGTCCTCGCCATGAGCGGACGCGCGGTGGAAGCGGCGGGAGACGTGGATGTTCTGCTGCTCGACAAAACCGGCACGATCACGCTGGGCAAC
Source organism: Limisphaerales bacterium (assembly GCA_052325505.1). Lineage (GTDB taxonomy): Bacteria > Verrucomicrobiota > Verrucomicrobiia > Limisphaerales > Palsa-1400 > DASRLE01. The sequence continues at coordinate 17,579 of JBKQUS010000117.1, read as the reverse complement.
CGCATGGCCACTGCTTTTATTCCCGCGCCCGCCGTCAAGCCGGACCGTCTGGCCGACGCCGCGCAACTGGCTTCGCTGGCCGACGAAACCCCGGAAGGCCGCTCGATTGTGGTGCTGGCCAAGGAAAAATTCAACCTGCGCGGCCGCGAGATGGCCCAAACCGGCGCGCGGTTTGTCGCCTTCACCGCGCAAACGCGCATGAGCGGGGTTGATTTTCCGGCGGTGGACGGGCAACCGGCGCGCAGCATCCGCAAAGGCGCCGCCCAAGCCGTTGCCGTCTATGTCGATGAGGCGGGGGGCAAGTTTCCGCAACAGGTCAGCGACACGGTCGAAGAAATTTCGCGCTCGGGCGGCACACCGCTGGTGGTGGCCGAGGGGCGCGAGGTGCTCGGGGTCGTGCAACTGAAGGACGTGGTCAAGGGCGGCATCAAGGAACGCTTCGTCCACCTGCGCAAAATGGGCATCCGCACCATAATGATCACCGGCGACAATCAACTGACCGCCGCCGCCATCGCCGCCGAAGCCGGGGTGGACGATTTCATGGCCCAAGCCACGCCGGAACAGAAACTCAAGCGCATCCGCGAAGAGCAGGCCGCCGGGCACCTGGTGGCCATGACGGGCGATGGCACCAATGACGCGCCCGCCCTGGCCCAGGCCGACGTCGGCGTGGCCATGAACACCGGCACCCAGGCCGCGCGCGAAGCCGGCAACATGGTGGATCTGGACAGCAATCCCACCAAGCTCATCGAGATCGTTGAGATCGGCAAACAACTGCTCATCACGCGCGGTTCGCTCACGACCTTCAGCATCGCCAATGATGTCGCCAAATATTTTGCCATTGTCCCCGCCATGCTCATGACCACCTTCCCCGCCATCGCCCCGCTCAACATCATGCGCCTGCACAGCCCGACGAGCGCGATTTTGAGCGCCATCATCTTTAACGCGCTGATCATCATCGCGCTCATTCCGCTGGCCCTGCGCGGAGTCAAGTACAAGCCGATCGGCGCCCTGGCCATCCTGCAGCGCAATCTGCTCATCTACGGCCTGGGCGGCGTGATCGTTCCCTTTGTCGGCATCAAGGCCATCGACGTCATCACCACCGCCATGAAAATTATCTGACTTATGAAGGAATTTTTTACTGAACTGCGCGGCGCCATATTCTCAACCCTGATTCTGGCCGTGGTCTGCTGCGGGATTTATCCGCTGATTGTCTTCGGAATCGGCCGCGTGTTTGCGGACAAAGCTGACGGCAGCCTGATCGTTGACGCCAAGGGAACGGTGATCGGCTCGAAGTTGATCGGCCAGAATTTCAGCGCCGACAAGTATTTTCATCCGCGGCCCTCCGCCGCTGGCAACGGTTACGATTCGCTCAACTCGGGCGGCAGCAACCTGGGGCCGACCTCGCAGAAACTGGCTGATACCATCCAGCAAAACGTGGCAGGTTACCGGACGCAAAACGGCCTCTCGGCCGACACGCCTGTGCCCGCCGATGCCGTGACCGCGTCGGCCAGCGGCCTTGACCCGCACATCAGCGTGGAAAATGCCCGGATACAAGCCGCCCGCGTGGCCAAGGCGCGCGGGTTGAAAGTGGAGGACGTGAAAGCACTCATTCCCCAATATACCGACCAGCCGGACTTTGGTTTTCTGGGCGATCCCGGAGTAAATGTCCTGCGCCTCAACCTCGCCCTGGACGGAATGAAGTAAACTCCAGCGTGTATTGCGCAAAGAGGGGCGGCGACAGAAGAAACAGACCAACGATCTTACACGACAAGCGAATCGTTTTCATAACCTTCCATCGTTTGCTCTTTTATGTCCCGGTTCCACGGCGGATGAAAAACCGCCCTTGTAGAAGATGGCGCCGGTCTTGAATCGGGATTTTCCATTTGATTTCTTGCCCACGGCCGGGGTGGAGCTTCTCCGCGATTCTCTTCCCTCTCCACAGATTTGCAAGCCTTTTTACCCGGTTCGCCTCACCTGCGGCAGTTTTGCGCTTTGATTATCCGCCAAGGCGAAGTTTAATGGGCGCATGAAATCTCGCCGGGCAGGAATAGAACGCATCACCAACGAAACGCGTATTGCGCTGACCCTCAACCTGGACGGTGCCGGCCGGTCCAGCATCGAGACCGGCATCCCGTTCTTCGACCACATGCTGGCCCTTTTCGCCAAACATGCCGCCATGGACCTGACCTTGCGCTGCAAGGGCGATTTGGAGGTCGATGCTCATCACACGGTCGAGGATTGTGGTCTGGTCCTGGGCAAGGCCTTCGTTCAGGCGTTGGGTGACAAGAAGGGACTGCGCCGCTACGGGACGGGTTTCGATCCCCGCAACCCCTTGACAGGCGAGGCCTATGTGCCCATGGACGAATGCCTGGCGCGATGCGTGGTCGATTTCGGCGGGCGGCCTTTCCTCGTTTGGCGTGGCCTGGACAAGCCGGCGCACAAGAAAATCACGGCGGCGGAAAAGACCCAGGACATGTCGTCAGCCTTCCGCTTCGGCCTGGCGCGCGAATTTTTCCAGGCTTTTGCCAACGAAGGCCGTTGCAACCTGCATTTGGAATTGCTCTATGGCGATGAACCCCATCACATCGCCGAGAGCCTGTTCAAGGCCTTCGCCCGCGCGGTGGATGCCGCCTGCCAACGCGACCCCCGGCTGGCCGGACGCCTGCCCAGCACCAAGGGAAAGCTGTGAGTTTCACTGAATAATTGGCCGGACGCTCCGTCAAATCTTATGCTGTCGCCGCCAGACAAGTCCGCCTTGAGCGACGCGGACCTGGCGCAAGCGGCCCAAAAAGGCGATATGGGGGCTTTTGAGGAATTGGTGGCGCGGCATCGGGACAAGATTTATGCGCGGGCCTACAGCATGGTCCGCAACGAGGATGAAGCGCTTGAGCTTTCGCAGGAAGCGTGGGTGAAAGGGTGGCAGCGGCTGGCCCAATTCCAGGGCGAGGCCGGATTTGCGACGTGGATGACGCGCATCGTCATCAACGTGTGCGTGGACTGGTTGCGCAAACAGAAACGGGAACGGGCCGAATCGATCGAGGCGCTGAATGAGGAGTCCGGCGGCTTCGAGCGCCTCCTGCCGGTCACGATGCCGAACCCTGCGGCGGGCCTGGAGCGGGCGGAATTGAGGCGGCGGCTGGACCGGGCGCTGGACCAATTGTCGCCGGAGCATCGGACCGTTCTGGTGTTGCACGAATTTGAAGGGCTGGAGTATAAGGAAATTGCAGACCGCATGGGCTGTTCAATCGGCACCGTGATGTCCCGGCTGTTTTATGCGCGGCGAAGGATGGCTTCGTTGCTGGCAGGTTGGAAGCGGGAGAATGAGGAATGATGTGGAATGAACGATAATATTGAACTGGATTTGCAGGCGTGGCTGGACGGGGAACTCCCCGCTGCCAAGGGACGGTGCATCGATACGGCGATTGCCGGCGACGAGGAGGCTGGCCGTCTGATTGCCGAATTGCAGTTCGTAAAAGATTCCCTCGCGGGCAACGAAATGGCCAGGACCGTTCCTGAAACGCGCGAGTTTTATTGGAGCAAGATCGAGCGCGAGATCGAGTGCCAGACACAGGCTCAGGCTCCACGCCGGGTCATTTGGCCCCGCTGGCTGGCGCCCGCGGCGGGTTTTGGCGCTCTGGCGTGCCTGCTGCTCCTGGCCGTCATCCCCATTACACCGCCCGCCTTCGACGAAACTTCATCCACCGGCGAGGGGATGGAGGCCATCACCTTCCACGATCAGGCCGCCGGGATGACGGTGGTCTGGCTGACGGACACCACGCCGGCCCAGCCAGCCGAATCTCCGGACCTGAAAACGCCGCCCGCGGGAAATCCCGAGGTTGAAGTGGAATGAGATTTTTTGAACTTCTGCCGGTTGCAGTCGTTTGCGGCGTCCTGGCGCTGCCTGCGGGAGCGGCCGACCTCAAGCTGGAGGCCCGGCTGATTCGGGGCGCGAACGACGGCAGCGAAACTGTCAAATATAAACCGGCCGATCCCGAATTGTCCGCGAAGCTGCGCCGCATGTTCAAGTGGAGCAACTATTACGAAATCACCAATGCAACAGCCGGCATTGCGCTCAACAAGAATTGCGACCTGAAGCTGAGCGACGCCTGCACCATTCGCGTCAAGAACCTGGGCGGCTCGCGGGTGGAAGTCAATTGCATCGGCCACGGCAAGCAACTTTGCCAGGGCGCCTATGCCCTGACACCGCCGCAATGGCTCGTCCTGGGCGGCAACGACACCGTCGACACCGCCTGGTTCGTCGGCCTGCGCGCCATCGACACCAAACCCGCCGACTCCAAAAAGGCGATCAGTAAGAATTGACGGCTTTCATGGCTTCTTGCCCTGAATGCGTTTGATCTCCCGGTCGAAGTCCGAGATATAATCCGCGTCCTGCCGCTGGCGGTAAACCTCGTATTCCCCTTCCGCTTTGAGCTTCGCCTCCAGCGCGCTCACCTTGCCTTTGTCTTGCAGGATCGGGTAGTTCGACAACTCCAGGAAACTCTGCAGGAATTTAACCCAGTCCGTCATCTTCATCAGGACACCCCGCTCGGCCCGATTTTCCGCCAGGTCGAGGTAGGCGGAAACGATGCGGTTCAATTCCTTCACATGCGCCTCATTCAAATAATTCTTCGCCACTATGACATCCGACTTCAAAATCTTCCCGCGCGGCGCGTGCTTCCACGTCGTCAAGCCCATGTGAATCTTCGTTGCGTCGGCGGAAGCGTGAATCAGTTCCGCTGCCGTCTGCCCGGCGATCGCCCAATGCAGCTTGTTCTGGACCGTGGCGAAGAACTCCTTCGTCACCGGCACATCCGGGCTGTAATCCGCCGAGAGAGCGTAGATGTCCGTGATTTTCTGATAGAATCGCCGCTCGCTGGCCCGGATTTCGCGGATGCGTTCCAGCAACTCGTCGAAGTAATCCTTGCCGAAAACCCGCTTGCCCTGCTTCAGCCGCTCGTCATCCAGCACGAAGCCCTTGATGATGAACTCGCGCAGCGTCTTCGTCGCCCAGATGCGGAACTGCGTGCCGCGATGCGACTTCACCCGGTAGCCGACGGAGATGATGACATCGAGATTGTAATAATCCACCTGGTAAGTTTTGCCGTCAGCGGCAGTTGTTGCAAAATTTGCAACAACTGAATCCGGTTTCAATTCACCCTCCTCGAACACGTTCTTGATGTGCTTGGAAATGACCGATTTATCCCTTTGGAACAGGTCGGCCATCTGATTCAGCGAAAGCCAGACAGTTTCCCCGGAAAACCGGACTTCAACTTGTGTGCGCCCATCATCCGTTTGATACAGGATGAAATCACCGCCACTTGGCGCGGGAAGATTGGAGTGCGATTGGCTCATAATGTAGTCATTGGCCGTGACTCGTTGCCCCGCCTTGTCCGCCAAAGCCGCCACGGCGACGGCGGAAGCCCCGCTTGGGGGACCGAAGCAGGAAGCCACGAGGCGAAAGGGGGTTGCAATAACTCCGGAGTATTTGGACGAATTGAGGTGCGTGGTTACTCATTTGAAGAATTGTGGCATTCCATCATCGCAGAACCGGGAAGACCGAAAATGTGCGATTCGACAAATGCTTTGAGTTCGTGCAAATAGTTTTTGTTCGCTATCGAAAACTCGGGCAAGCCTTTTACTCCATCCCAATTAAACGGCTTCCTCGACAACCCTAAACCGCTTTTCGCCAGTTGCACGGCTGAAGGTGTTTTGTTCTCGGCATACGTAAACTCGACCATTGGCGCAATCAAACAGTGGGCTGCCATCATGCTCGTCTCGCGCTTGTATGTTTCATGGAAGTGCAGCGCAGACATCCATTTGATAACGCTACCGTAGATGCGTTCAACAATTTGTTCAGGGGTGTCTTTTAGCGGCCTTCCATCCCATGCGAGCAGGCTCGCGAGCAGCCTGACACGTTTGTTGGTGACATTTTCTACGACAACCTCCAGGCGAGGGCATTGTGAAAAATCGCCAGTCCAAGCGACTGGATAAAGACTCATGAATAAATCCGCCGGATTGTAGATATAGACGGAAACTGAGGCATTTGGGCTTTCAGATTCGATCTCCTTCAAGAACACAGGCACAATGCTTTCCCACTCCGACATGCCTCGGAGCGTACTCACAAGATCTGTCTGGAGTTGTTTCCATGCAGCGGAAAGTTTTGGTGAGCAAAGCTTATAGATGTAAATGGGGCTGCCTCCTTCAACCGCTTGAGCCAAGCTCAACACATCCGCGTCGGTCAGGAGGGAATTCTTTGGAGCTAGTCTCCCATGTCGCGAGAATTCGACTATTTTCCAATCGCGAAGAATCGATGTCAGCTTCTCAGGATAACCCAACTCAAAGTCATCCGACTGTTCGACGAATGAACGCATGACCGCGACAAAAAAGTTCTCGTCGGGTTGGTCCAAGCTGTCATCCCATTCCACTTGGGCCTTAATCTTCTCCGCTTCCGATAGCGTTGCGTTGAGCAACGGTGAAGAGAAGAGAAAATACAAAGTGAAAGGAAAGCAGACGGCTGGACTCTTTCCAGTGTAATCGAGTCTTAGGACCACAAAGTCCTTGAGAGCAGTACTTGCTGTGGCAGCGATGAGGTTGGATAACGCAGTATCGCGCGTTTTTGCATCTCGATAGCAATAAGCCCATTGAATTCGGCTAAGGCGGATAATTCCTGTTTTGGGAAGCAATTTGATCCGTTCGACATAATTAACGGTCCCGTCCGGCAACGTCGTAATCCCAAAAGGTTCTATCGCGTAAGGAAAAGCATCCACACACTCTGACAACGGCAGACGTAGTTCGTTCCAATCTGTCGAGACGATGATAACCCTGACTTGAGTTTCATCCAAACCGTGTTGGTTCCTGAGGAGAGCTGTGTATTTGTGAACCTCGTTCAGCGTTTGCCGCGCTGCTTGGTCGCTTCGCTTGATTTCGATCACTACAAAGATGCCGTACTTGTCCCGCGCAAGAATGTCTATCTTCCCGGCAGAACCGACAGGGTTTGGCAGCTGGTACTCCTTATGAAGAAGCGACAAGTCATCGCCAAGAATCTCCAGATGCTCTGCCAAATAATCTCGAATGCGATTTTCAAGACGGTCTGGCATATCGTCCCTTACAGTTGGCAATTATTGCCTCGAGGACATGTCTCCAAATGCTCCGCGTTCTCATGGCGATTTAAGAATGTTCCGGATTGTAATCTCTTGGCGGACAGCTTGTCAATTATCTGGTGTAGAAGTTTGTTGGTTCGTCGTGACCAGGATACTGAACGCACAGACGCGGCAGAAATCTCCCGCAGTGGCCCACGTTCGCGGATTCAACTCACGCGCGGAGTTATGCGCGATGTTTTGGTTGTTATAATGCCACAGCCACGTTCCCGATGTTTTGACACACATCCAGTATTTCACACCTGCTTTCAATGCTGGCTGCCTGACTGATTTGAGAACGAGCGGCTCAACCGCGTCCGCAGCCGCTGAAGTCATGGCGGGGACGGGAAAAGTTTCCAGCGTGGCCCCAGGCAAACCACGCTTGTCTTTCGTGATGAATACGGTTGCTTCTCCGGGTTGTGGCATGGGGCCTTCCGGTTCAATGGCCAGCTTAACCGCAACCAAACGGCCGGACGCTGGCGGCACAAACCAATCCGCATGTGCGTCACTTCCCACCCTCCAACCATTTGTCATGTAGGTATTTGAAAGACCGAACGAGCTAAACACAACGGCGCCTGTCATCACGGTGCCCGGGATGCCCGGGTCTTTAAACCTTTCCTGCGTTGCGATAGTCGCCGCCTGCGAATTTGAACGGACCTGGACTGTGCCCGCAGCCGGCGCAACGATTTTATGCCCGCCGCCAAGGCGCCAAAACGCCGCCACACCAACCACCACAAAAATCAAAATGGCGATGACGGCGCCGGGATTGCGTCCGGCGACTGGTTTGGCCGTGATGGATTCATTCTGTGCCGCAACTCCCATCGCATTCCTCAACTCCGCCGCCAGCCAGCGCAACTCCCCGGCATCGCGCCCGGCAAACAGTCCAACCTTCTTGCCCGTCACCAGATGAATCTGCAACTCGGGAACGCGCGCATGGTTCACCGTAAAGCTGCCGGCCCCGGTGCAGATCGCCGCGACATCTCCCCGCCGGAACTCGCGGCGCTTGACGCCAAACGGCCCGCTTTGCGTCACCGTCAGCCCGCTCTTTCCCGCCGTGAAAGTCGCCCGTCGTCTGCCCAGATTGACCGCCGCCGCCATCATTCCCAAACCCACGCTCCAGAAGACGGCAAGGAAAGGCCAGGGCGGCAAGGCGCCTTTTGCGGAATTCGCCTGCTTTCCGAACACCACGGCGGCTGTGAACACAGCCATGAACAGGCACCAAAAGCACGCAAAAGGGAAAAGTCCCATGGACCCCTTGCGCAATCCGGCTGGCGGAACTTCCAGCACGAGGCTCGCGACGTTTCGATGCACCACCACCTTGCTGTCCGCCGGCTTGTCCACAACATCGCCGGGCGCTGGGGCGTTCGTCCGCCCATCGACCACTTCGACCCGCGGTGACTCCGGCTGCGATCTCCCCGCCCGGGCTGACAACTCCGCCGCCAACGCCTCCAACCACTCCTGCGGATAACCCGCAGCCACGATGCACGGCCTGCCTGATTCAAATTGGGCCATCAACAGCGCCATTGCGCCCGGCAGTCCGGCAGCCACAGCTTGTTCGCTTCTGACGGCACCCCCGGCTACCGCGAACTTGCGGATCGCGGTCCGTGGAAACCGTCGCCGCCAGCCGAACAGGCCCACAGACTCGAACACTGTCAGCCGCCCGTCCCGCCACCTCACCCGGCACCGGCCAAACATGGCCAAAATCCCAATACCCGCCGGAAGGCAGCCCACAGCTACAAAGACCAGAAGAAACGCCACTGGGAAATACTCGAAGCCGTGCGGTTTGCCGTTCGAGAATTGGCGGACCAAACCCAGAAGCATGTGTCCCACTCCCGAAAGCCACAGCACACTGAACCCGACCGGTACCAAGCCAAACCACCGCAGAATCCCCAATGGCCGCACCGGCAGCCAATATGTCACCTCATCCTCAACTGCTTCGACACGAATCTCAGGTATGGCGGCCAACTCCATAATCACTCCGTGTGCGCTCGTGCCCCACGACTGTGAACAGTCACGCCCGGAACGAGTGCTTTCATGGCGTTAAGAGTGCCAAAAGAAGCTCCTTGTTGCGATTATAATTTGCCGAGATTTTTACAACCTTGCATTACAACTGCCAAGGTTCACTGGCTTGGACGGCGCGGGCGGATTTTTCCGGCCCGCGCCACTTTCGCCGTTCAAGACCCGACGTTGGCCAGCTCCTCGTTTGTCGCCACGTTGACGATCTTGAATTGCTCGGCATGGAACGACGGCTCCGGGCGGAAGGACAGCTTGCCGAAGTAACGCTTCTCCATATCGATGATCAATTTCTCGTCCTCCGTGCGCAACCGCTCCAGCACCGTCGGATGCACGGCGATGCGCAGTTGGAAATCCGATTCGTCGCGCGGGCGTTGCTTGAGGATTTCGTTCAACTTGCGCTGAATTTCCACGCTCATGGTGATGGCGCTCTTGACCATGCCGCGGCCTTTGCAATAGGGGCAATCGTCATAGACCGCCGCGCGCACGCTTTCCGAATGCCGTTGCCGGGTCATTTCCATCAAGCCCAACTGCGAAATGGGCAGGACGTGCGTCTTGGCCTTGTCCCGCTGCAACCCCTCCTTGATGCGTTGATAGACCTGCTGCTGGTCGCGCCGCGATTTCATGTCGATGAAATCCAGCACGATCAGCCCGCCCATGTTGCGCAGGCGAAGCTGGCGGCAAATTTCTTCCGCCGCCTCCGTATTGACTTTCAGGATGGTGGATTCCTGGTCGCGCCCGCTCTTGTGCCGGCCGGTGTTGACATCAATGGCCACCAGCGCCTCGGTTTCATCGATCACGATGTAGCCGCCGCTCTTCAAATGGACCTGTCGCGAAAAGGCATTCTCCAACTGGCGGGTGATGTTCAAGCGGTCGAAAACCGGCTGGTGCTCCGTGTAAAGAATAATCTTCTTCGCGGCCGGCGGGAAAATGCGGGAGATCATGGCGCGCATGCGGTCCGCCGCCAGCGCGTTGTCCACCACCACCCGGTCCACGTCCTCCGTCAGAAAATCGCGCACCGTGCGCTCGATCAAGTCCGGCTCCTGGAAAACGCAGGAAGCGGGCGGCTGGGTGTGGATCTTGTCCTGGATTTCCTTCCATTGTTCGAGCAAGAGGGCCAGATCCGAGATGAAATAGCGCTTCTGCTGGCCTTCGCCGGCGGTGCGCATGATCACGCCCATGCCCTCGGGAATGCTCATGTCGCGCAGAATGTGCTTGAGGCGCTGGCGTTCTTCCTGGTTCTCGATCTTGCGCGAAACGCCGCTTTGATCGGAGTTGGGCAAAAGGACCAGGAAGCGTCCAGGCAGGACGATGTTGGTGGTGACGCGCGGCCCTTTGGTGCCGATCGGCCCCTTGGTCACCTGGACGATGATGTCGCTGCCCGGCGGATAAAGCCGCGGGATGTCCTTTTGGGTGATGCGCGGGCGGTCCCGTCTCCGGCCTTCGCGCTCCACCACTTCCACGCCGCTGTCGAAGGTCGTCGGAACAATGTCCCAATAATGCAAAAAGGCGTTCTTCTCGAAACCGATGTCCACAAACGCCGCCTTCAGCCCGTCCTCCAGATTGCGCACCTTGCCTTTGAAGATGCTGCCCACGAGGCGTTCCTCCGTGGTGCGCTCGATAGTCAGTTCCTCCAGCCGGCCCTGCTCGACCAGCGCGACGCGCACTTCGAGCGATTCGGCGTTGATGATGAGTTCCTTGTGCGTTTTGGGTTCAGACTTGATCAGCCGCTGCACTTTGCGCATGACCTTGTTCGCGGCGGATTTGATCATGCCACCCAGCCCGGTGGCGGGCAGCTCCAGCGGCACCGGTTCGAATTTCTCCTCCTCCACCTCGGCGGGCGTTTCCGGGTGCGGATTGCGATAGGCGCCCCTTCGGCCGCGCCCACCCTGCTCCTGCTGCTCTTCCGACGCCCCGGCGACGGGGGCGGGCTGGGTTTCGGGCGGCAGGCCGGCGGCCACATTTTCGGCCCGCTGAATTTCCTGCTCGTGGCGGGCGCGCTCAAAAACGCTGTCCGGCTTCGGTTCGGCTGTGGCCTCGGCGCGGGCCTGCAAGGCGGAGCGGTCGGGTTTTTGGTTCTGGTTCAACCCGCCACTGGGGCGGAAGCGCATGCCGCCGCGGCGGCGGCGCGAAAAATTTCCATTGCTCATAAATCAATAAGATCTCCTATATATGTGAATACTGTGCAAAATGCCGATGGCAATCAGGGAGCATACCACGGATGAGCCGCCATAGCTAAGCAGCGGCAGTGGAATGCCCGTCACGGGCATCAAGCGAATGTTCATTCCGACGTTGATGAAGACGTGGCAAAACAACAGGGTCACCACGCCCACCGCCAGTAATTGTCCCAGGTGATCGCGCGCCTGGCTGGCAATTTTGATCCCGCTAAACAGAAGCACACCGTACAGCGCCAGGACCACGACGCTGCCGACAAATCCTTCCTCCTCGGCGATGACCGAGAAAATGAAATCATTGTGTGCTCCGGCCCGCGGCAGGAAACCCAGCGCATACTGGGTGCCGTGCCGCCAGCCCTTTCCCTTCAAACCCCCTGAACCGACCGAAATCAGCGCCTGCTCGACATTGTAACTTTTATTGCGTCCAAAGTAGGTCAAGAGGCGCGCTTTTTGGTAGGGTTCAATGGCCAGCCGTGCCGGCGCGAACAGGATGATCGCCACCAGCAAAACCCCCAGCAGGCTGACTCCTCCCACCAGCCCGGCCAACATGCGGGCGGGCACTCCAGCCACAAACATCATGGCCAGGCTGATGGCGGGAAAAACCAGGGCCGAACCAAGGTCCGGCTCCTTCAAAATCAAAATAAACGGCAACAGGGTCAACCCCAGAGTCGCCCAAAATACGCGCGGGCGCCGCAATTCATCCGCCGGGCGGCTGAGGAAGTTGGCCAGCAACAGGATGAAGGCAATCTTGGCAAATTCCGATGGTTGCAGTCCAAAAATGCCCAGGGTGATCCATCGTTTTCCCCCATGCACCCTCGAGCCGAAGACGAACACCGCCACCAGCAGGACGATTGTCAGCCCGTAGGCCACACCCGACCAACGCGCCAGGCGGCTGTAATCCACCGCCAGCAGCGCCGCCGCCGCGCACAACCCGAGCAGGTACCAGAGGATCTGATGCACATACATTTGCCGGAACCACGCCAGCGCCGACTGGTGACCGGCCGTCGCGCTGTAAATGAAGGCCGCGCCCATGCACATCAGGCCGAAGGCGCACAAGATCAGCCCCCAGTCAAAATCCTTTTTTTGTTCGTTGAGCTCGGGATCGTACATTTAGTTGCGGGCCAGCGTCGAGGCCGGCGCGTTATTGGATTGCTCGCGTTTGATAATGGCTTCGTAAATCTTCTCCGCCACCGGCGCGCACGTCGGGCCGCCGAACGAGCCGTCCTCCACCATGACGACCACGGCGTAGCGCGGATTTTCGTACGGGCCGTAAGAGTCGAACCAAGTGATGCTTCTGGGGGAGTTGGCTGAGGTGGACTTCACCTCGGCTGTGCCCGTTTTGCCGGCGACCCGGAAATTGCGCAGCTTCGGCTCCCCGTTTGCCTGGTGGAATTCCTTGTAAGCCGTGCCCGCCCCGGCGGTGCTGTCGGCCGCGTGCTCGGTGTCGTTGAGCATGGCGCGGCGGATAAGTTCCAGATCGCGCGGACGAATTTCCACCCGGTCGCGCAGTCGTCCCGGCGCAAACAGTTCTTCCTCCTCACCCGTCGCCGGGGAAAAAGAATGGCTGACCAGGCGCGGCCAATAAATGGCGCCGCCATTGGCAATCGCGGCGATGACGGACGCCATCTGCACGGGCGTGGTGGTGATCTCCTGGCCAATGCACACGTCCGGCGTGCTGGAGCGCAGCAGCGAAACCCCGGCCATGTCCGGTCCCGGCACATTGCCCGCCACCTCGGCGCCGATGGGGAATTTCGTCTTTTCGCCAAGATGAAACCGTTTGGCGACCTCAAGGATTTTCCGCAAACCCGCCTTCAGGCCGTAGTGAATAAAATACGTGTTGCTCGAGCGGTAAAATCCCCGGTTGAAATCGAACAAGCCCGGCCCCGCCGTGTCCTTGATGGGCCGCGCCGTGGGCGAGGCCTGATATTCGCCGGGGCTGTTAAACACTTCATCCGGATCCAATCCGCTTTCCAGGCACGCGATGGATGTGATGATTTTAAACGTCGAACCCGGCGGATACGCGCCGCCGATGGCGCGGTTGATTTGCGGGGTAAGCTTGGGGTCGTTCAAAAAAGCCAGTTCGCTTTGCGTCAGACCGGCGACATAGCTGTTCGGGTCAAAAGCCGGGGCGGAAGCCATGACCAGGATATCACCGTTGCGAACGTCCATCACCACCACGGCTCCGCGCGCCTTGGCTTGGGCGGCGGCCAGGGCCTGCTCCGCTGCGCGTTGCAGGGCCAGATCGATGGTCAGGTAGATGTCCCCGCCCGGTTCATTGGGAGTTTCGACGTCTTCGCGCTGCCGGTAATTCAGGCTGTTGACCAGGACCAGTTTCACCCCGGGACGCCCGCGCAACTCGGCGTCATAAACCCGTTCCACGCCTGTCTTGCCGACGTAATCGGGAATCTGTTCCACGTCAAAACTCTCGCGCCGCACATAGCCGAGAACATGGGCGGCCAGGGCGCCGTAGGGATAGGAACGCACCGGCTGCGTCTCCATTTCCAGATCGGGCTGCCCGGAGAGTTGCTCGGCGAACCGGGCCACCTGCCGGGGGGCCAGATTGGGCACAATTTCATAAGGGACATAGGGATAATTGGTGTAATGGCGAAGGAACGCGTTTGTATTGAGGATGCGCGGCTCCTGCAACGATTGGCCCACCTCAAAGGCAATGTTGCTGACCACCTGGCAATCCGCTTCCAATTGCAGGTCCCGGCTCGTTGCCGCTGTCAAGCGAACGCGCCCGTTCGCCTGGACGGCCGGCGGGTGGTCCCGGCCGTAGGCCTTGCTCAGGCGCGCGTAGGCCTCGCCGAACTGCCACTGCAAATCTTCCAGGTAAAGTATCGCGTTGTATTGGGCGCGGTTGTCCGCCAGGGCGCGTCCGTTGCGGTCCAGGATTTTTCCGCGAATGGCGGGCATGCCCACTTGTTTCAACGACTGTCTCCTGGAATTGTTCGCGAAATGGCTGGCGCAGACGATTTGCACAACCCACAACCCCGCCAGCAGCACGAAGAGGCCCGTCCCCACAATGACGGCGATGACGCGCAAGCGCCGGTCTTCCCGTTTCAGGATGTGGAAGATGAACATGTTAAACGCGACCTCGTTTGATTTCCCGGTCCGGCCGGAAAGACGCTTGTGAGACTGGCTGATAATCCAGGGCCTGGTGGAAGCGGTTGAAGAGCGCGAAACAGACCGCCGTAAAAAGCCCGCCGCCCACCGTCATGACCGCCCATTGCCAGAGCGATTTCCAGCCGAGGACCGGAGGCTGGCCAATGTTCAGCAAAATGAACAGCACCGCCAGGGGTTGCAGCGCGCTGGCTGCGGCACCCATGCAAAACCGCGCCGTGAAATGATCAGACGCGACCCATTCACGGCCCCGTTGAGCCGCCAGCCCGATCAACAACAAGGGCAGCATGCTCACTCCCAGCGGGTTGGCCGAGAGGGAATCGAACCACAGCCCGCCGCAGACCGCCGCCAGGGCAATGGTGAAGAGGCCCTGGGTCAATCCCGCATAGACCATCAGCGCCGGCAGGAAATCAATCTGCGCGCCCAGCACGTTGCGGAAGCCGTCGAACCAGGCCTCAAAGAAGACCGCGGCATAGGCGACGGCCAGGATCAAAATGGAATGCACCCAATTCATGGCGTCATCACCCATATTTCCTGCAACGCCCCCATGTCCGCCGCCAGCCTGACCCGCGCTTCCGTGGACAATCCATATTCCATGCTGCGCGAATCGACCACCTTGCCAATGGGAATGTTCGCGGGGAAAACCCCTCCTTCACCCGACGTCACCACCGCCTGTCCGGGCCGCACCGCGCTGTTTCCTGAAAGATAATCCAAATCGATCATGTTGTTTTCCTGCGGGCTGGACGAACTGGAATTGATGACGCCGGTCTCCCCGCTGCCCTGGACGGCAGCCGCCACGCGCAGATCGGGGTTGCCAAGAAGAATGACTTGGGATCGGGTTTGGCCCACATTCTGGATGCGGCCAACCAGCCCTTCGGAGGTCAACACGGGTTCATTCGGCTTGATGCCGTCGCGCGCCCCCAGGTCAATTTGCAGGCTGCGCCACCAATTGGCCGGATCGCGGGCGATGACCCGGCCCAGCTTGACGTTCCAGGACGTTTGCCGCGGCCATCCGACTTGGCCCCTTAAGCGCGTGTTCTCGCTCCAAATGGCCGCATCCTGCTGCAAACGGAGTTTCAGTTCCTCGTTTTCGCGGCGGAGTTCCTCGTTTTGCCGCGCCAACTGCCCCTTGGTCATCAAACTTTCCTGCCCTTGCCCCGAGAGTTCATGCAGGGATCCCGTCAGGCCGAACAGGGGCAAAAAAAGCCCGCTGATGGCCAGCTTGACCCGGCCCATGGTTTCGCCGGGCAATTTCAGAAAGACAATCACCAGCAAAAACACCAGGACCAAAATTATATAATGCGGCTTTTTCAGCATCTCGCCCCGGCCGCCGCCCGTCAGGGCCCGGCCACGTTTAAATATTCAGGGCGAACTGGAATCAACTTTTTGAGGAAGCCACTCGTTTCAGAAGTTCCAACTGTTGCAGGACCCGTCCCGTTCCCTCCGCCACCGCGCTCAATGGATCGTCGGCAATATGCACCGGCAGGCCCGTTTCCTTGGCCACCAGCCGGTCGATGCCGCGCAACAACGCGCCGCCGCCGGCGATGACAATGCCGCGCTCGATGAGGTCGGCTGACAACTCCGGCGGGCAACGCTCCAATGTGATGCGGATGCTCTCCAAAATGCTTGAGAGGGGTTCCTTCAACGCCTCGCGAACTTCTTCCGAACGAATGGTTACGGTCCTCGGCAGACCGGCGCTTAATTCGCGCCCCTTGACTTCCATCGTTAATTCCTGCTCCAGCGGAAAGGCCGATCCGATCCGGATCTTGATCTCTTCCGCCGTGCGTTCGCCAATCATAAGATTATAGGCGCGTTTCATGTGCGCGACAATCGTCTCGTCAAACTCATCGCCTCCCACGCGCAGGCTGCGGCACAGCACAATTCCCGCCAGGGAAATGATCGCGATTTCACAGGTGCCCCCGCCAATGTCCACTATCATGTTGCCCGCCGGTTCATGGACGGGAAGACCGACCCCTATGGCCGAGGCCATGGGCTGCTCGATCAAATACACTTCGCGCGCGCCGGCATGAGTTGCGGAATCTTTCACCGCCCGTTTTTCCACTTCGGTAATACCGGAAGGGACCGCCACCACCACCCGGGGCATGACAAACTTGCGGTGATGAACCCGCTTGATGAAATGCCGCAGCATGGCTTCGGTGATCTCGAAATCGGCAATGACGCCGTCTTTCATCGGCCGAATGGCCACGATGTTGCCCGGGGTGCGTCCCAACATGCGTTTGGCCTCCTCGCCCACCGCCAGCACATTCGTTGTGCCGGCCTCGATGGCCACGACAGAGGGTTCGCGGAGCACGATGCCCTGGTCCCGCACATAAACGAGACAATTGGCCGTGCCCAAGTCTATTCCGATATCGTTGGAAAACAGGCTCTTAAATTGCGCAAACATGAACGATGCCTAATATTTCCCCGCAAGGTTATGGAGCGCCCGGGATATGGTCAAGTTAATTAACGGCCTTTGTCAAAAATTGGTCGTGTACGGCTAGATTGCATCTGGCCTCAGTTCAAGGCGGTTGTACAATCGGGGTCCTGCGGGTCACAGGATTGATTACAGTGATTGAGCCTGGCACGAACCACTCCACATATTTTTCCGGTTTGATGCCACCGTAAGTTTTATTGCGCTGATCGGCATACGGGGGTGACGTTACGATGAGGTCAAAGGTTGCATCCTTGAAACCCCAGATGAATCTTTGGAGGTTTTTGAAGATGCCCGCGTCGGAACACAACGTGGCTTGAGGATTAAGGCGAGCCTGCTGGATGTGGCCCGCCACATTATGGAGCAAAAACATTGAATTTTGGAACGGGCGGGGGGCTGGAAGGCCATCGCGAGTTGCGTTTCATTAGCGCAATGCACCCCGCCCTAATCCCAAACTTTAAAAATGCTCGGCGGCGTTGAAGCACCGCCAAGCGCAACTCGCAGGGTTAAGCTGTGAGCCGCATATCCCGAAAGATACGGTTCAATTTAGGCTTTTCCTGCTGGAAAGGTCAAGTTGAAAAATTGTAGTTGTTGCTCTGGCCCCTGCAAAAAGGCGGGGCATTTCAGAAATCGGAACGGTGTGGCGCAACGGTACGTTTGCACCCGCTGCGGAAAATACTCCTGTGAATCTCAAGTGCTGGA
>JBKQUS010000116.1:0-14970 GCA_052325505.1 Limisphaerales bacterium | reverse complement strand
CGGGAGAAAAACCGAGGCGAACCGGGCAAAAAGGCTTGCAAATCCGGGCGGTCGGAAGATAATCACGAAAACGGCAAAAAACAGTTCGTTTACGGCATGAACATTAAATCAAATGGGAAATCCCGGTTAAGATAGTTCGTGAAAGGCATCTTCAACGGGAGAGGCTGGCCGGAGGAAGGAACGATGTTCTGGCCGCCGAAGATTTGCTGCACGGTGGCATTCGGGTTGTTGCTCTGGATGTAGTTAAGCAAGTTGGCCGTGTAGTTATTGAGGTCATTTCGGAGATTTCCCTCATTGAGGCTCTGAACATAATCGGCGGTCGCCGTGCTCCCGGAAGAAACGTCGGAAATCAGAGTATTCGCGTTCAGTTGCATTGCACTGTCCAAATTGCTGCCGCTGACCTGCTGGTACACTTTGACGGACGGGTCCAATTCATAGTTAGTCCCGTTGAGCGTGAGTTGCACCCAAACATGCTGGAAAAGAAAGTCATTCGTGTCGCTACTGCCATTGGTTGATGCAAAAGGAAAACCAGCCTGCCCGTTGATGTTCTTGAACAACTGGCAGGTGGCGTTCCAATTAGTGTTTGGCATGGATGCACCCACCCAATGTTGATAATCCTGTTGGGTGGCGGCGATATACGGAACTTCTATCACCCCGAACCGGTAGTTTGGAGAGAGTCCGGCCGCCCTGAGGAGCGCCACAAGCAATGCGCACTGGTCAAAGTCGTTGCCGCTTTGCTCCAGCAGGGTCATTTTGGCCCCCTTGTGCGAGCCGAAATAATGGGCATACTGGATGTGATCGTGAACGTAGTTGTAAATCAGCGTCGGATCGTACTGCAGGTTTCTCGCGAGGGCGGTGATTTCGGGCGTGATGGCCTCGGCAATGGCTGAAGAGCCTCCGGGGTATGGTGGGTTGGCTGTCTCAGGTTGGAAGGAGGAAAGCGCCTCCCCTTCAACGTCATTCGTGACCGCATACCAACCCGGTCCATAGTTGGCAGGTTGGCCGTCCTGGGCGCGACAGACGCTGGCGAGAGTCAACACGAACAGGAAAATGAGGAAATGTAATTTCATTGGTTGTCCTCGTTTATGGCTGGTCGTTGGTAATGCTTCCCTCGGCGTCGAAATTGAATATTTCGGCGTTGGTTCCCGAGAGGGTTTCCAGACGTCCGGTTCCGTCATAAGTGTAGTTGGCCCTCTGCGATGGAACGGCGGAGTTGTTTATCAGCGGGTTCATGCCCCAAAGCACCTTCCACCCGTCCAACATGCCGTCCCCGCTCTGACTGCCATTGGCCGGATTCTGATGTAAGACAAGCAGTTCGTAGGCGTCAGTTAAACCGTTGGTGTATGAATTTTGCGGGGTGCCGAGCAGCAGGAAAACCGCGCCGTTGGTCAAGCCCGGTATACAGTAGCTGACGGCTGGTTGGCCCTGCCCCATCCACGTCCATATCCCGGTGGTCAACGGCTGCGTCAACGCGGGCGTCGCAAAAACATCGTAGGCCAGCCCGTTCGACCCCCCTCCGATCGAAAACGCCAGGTTTACCCCATTCGTCGTCACCGTCGCCGTTGTGTTGGTTATCCAGACGTTGCTGCTGCTCACCCAACCGCTGGTGTTCGTGCTGATCGCCAACAAGTATCCCGGCCCGGTGACGGCGTCAAATATGGGAGTTGTCTCCGGCGAGAACGGCGCTTGAGCAATACTTGCCGCAATCGCCATGTTCGGAAGATAGAAAATCTCATACAGCACAAATGCGCTGCTGATTGTGTCGGCATCCAGAGGGTAATTGTAGGTCGAAATGTCGTCGAGAATGCCGTGGCATTGGTTGCTTCCCGTACTGTCGCTCCCCAGCCAAAAGCCATTGGAGAGAACCTCCAGGCTGGGATAAATGGTGACGCCGGGGCCGTTGGTCACCAAAGAACCGTCAATATAAAGCGCCGTGTTGGTGCTCGAATACGTCAGCGCCACAAAATGGAATTGGTTGCTGTTCCAGGAAATGGGTGCGGAAAGGTAATTCGTTTGGTCCCCAAGCCCGTCCTGGGCCGAGAACAATATATTTGACCCAGGCCGGTCCAAGTAAAGGCTCCACCAGCCATAGGCGGCGTTGGTGGTAAATGCGCCGGTTTCGATCAGCGGACCCCAATCAGCCGGCCCGGTTCCGCCCTGGCTCTGGCTGGCCCAATCGGGCGCGAACCACAGCATGACGCTGCCCACATCCACAGTCAGATTTGTCGTGCCGTTTTCTTCCCATACGTTGTATTGCAGCCAGGCCGCATTTGTGCTGTCGTCCACCACGACCGCAGTCCCGTCGCCAATGAACGAGACGCCCAAGTTCGTATATGACAGTGGGCTGTAGCCAAGGTCGGTTTGCCAGGTATTTGTATTGCTGAACGACCACCGGTCAAGCCAGGGACATGAATACGAGTTTGTGGGCGGGTACAGGGCGTCGGCAATGGCGCTGGAAGCTGTCCAGAGGCAAACCATTGCCAGCACAGAGGTTACGAACTCACGCCGGACCTTCCCCAATTTCGCATTCATACGTTTTCTTCTCCTCGGAACCCGGAGCGGCCTGAAATAGGCCACTATGAGCTTTGTTGATTTAACAATTTTTGCGATAATAAGCATATTTTATTGTGTACGTCAACCGAATTGGCTGGACTGAATACCCTTTGTTTGTAATCACCACCCAATGAATCACACAGTCCACAGCGACTTGTTGAATTCCAGCATGTTGCCACCCGACACAAGTGATGGTTAAACTTGCACCACCAAATTTTGCTATTCGACGCGCAATTTAAGGTTGCATTGTGGCAGAGGAGTGTTATGGTGGCGTACATATGAAAAAATTAGTTATTTTTGCAGCAGCATTCGTTCTCGCGGCTAATGTTTATGCGGCCGAATTCCCAACCATCACCATTCCTGATCTGAAGGCGGCAATAGCTTCCAAGCAGGTCGTGTTGCTCGACGCCAATGGCTCGGAATCGTGGCAAAAGGGGCATATTCCCGGCGCCATCGACTTTTCCACCCAGAAGGATGATCTGGCAAGCGTCCTGCCCAAGGACAAGAACGAGCTGGTGGTCGCCTATTGCGGCAATCCGCAATGCGTCGCTTATCGCGCCGCCGCCGAAGCCGCCAGGAAGCTCGGCTACACGAATATCAAGCATCTTACCGCCGGCATCATGGGATGGAGGGACGCGGGCGAAAAGACCGAGCCGGGTTCAAAGACGTAATTTACGGCTGGGCGAAGTTCTGTCGGACCGTGGTTTTTTCTTGAGTTTTTTGCCATGATTCGACGGGGTTTCGCCCCCGCCGTTTATCATCGTTATTCGCCGCCGTTGCCGCCGCGTCTCCTCTCCCACTGGCGCGGCGCGCGTTGCGGAAGGGCTGCATCCACTTTGGCGTAGTAGGTGTCTTCGCCGAACTTCTCGTCCACGGCTAGTTGCAGGGCGGCGGAGGGCTTGACGGAATAATTCTGGTGAGCCTGGATGAAAACGACCTCGC
Source organism: Limisphaerales bacterium (assembly GCA_052325505.1). Lineage (GTDB taxonomy): Bacteria > Verrucomicrobiota > Verrucomicrobiia > Limisphaerales > Palsa-1400 > DASRLE01. The sequence continues at coordinate 11,475 of JBKQUS010000116.1, read as the reverse complement.
CGCCGGGCCACTTCAGACAGAGAAACAACGGGCATTTGCCCCGATGCGCTTCGCTCAATGCCCGCACCGCGTCGAAATCGGCCGCCGTCAAATGGGCCGTCTGCAGGCGCAGATGGACCTGCTTGGTGTAGAGGTGGGGCGCGTCCTCCAGCGGGACGATTTCCTGGGGGAAAATCTTCGGCTTGTCCTCGGAACGGTTGACCTCGCCGGTGACAAGGAGGGCGGCGTTCGGGGTGATGAGGTTGATGAACTTTTCGTAATTCTCATTCAGGCACAGGATTTGCACCGAGCCTTGCAAATCTTCCAGCGTGACCATGGCGTAGGGCTTGCCGCTCTTTTTTGAAACGCCCTTTTGCGTCTCTGTGACCAAACCGCCGATGCGGGTCATGGTGTGGTTGGCCAAGTCGGCCAGTTGGCCGGTGGTATGCACGGCATATTTTTCCAGGATGGGCACGAAGGGCGTCAATGGATGGCCGGTGACATAGAAGCCCAGAAGCTCGCGTTCGTGCTGCAGCAATTCATGCTGCGGCCATTCGGGCAGTTGCTTTTCCGGTTCGGGATGGTCTTCGGCCCGTTCCTCCAGCAGGCCGAACATCGTTTCCTGTTTGACTTGGCGGTCCTGGATGATGCCGGCGGCGCGGCGCAGCACGAGGTCGATTTTCGCGAACATCGTGGCGCGATTCTCGCCGAAACAATCGCAGGCCCCGGATTTGATCAAGGCCTCCAGCACCCTGCGGTTGACGGTGCGGGCATCGACCCGCTGGCACAGATCGGCCAGGGACTTGAATTTTCCCGACTGGCGCGGGGCAAGCAGGCTCTCGACTGCTGCCTGGCCAACGCCCTTGATGGCGGCCAGGCCGAAGCGGATGGCCATGGCGCCGTTGCCGCCCTGGCTGGGACTGAAAAAGACGTCGCTTTGGTTGACATCGGGAGGCAGCACTTCGATGCCGGAAAGGCGCGCCTCGCCAATGAGCAGGCTCAACTTGGCCAGGTCATCCATGTCGTTGGTCATCAGCGCGGAGAAAAACTCCACGGGATAATTGGCCTTTAGCCATGCGGTCTGGTAGGCGACAACGGCATAAGCGGCGGCGTGGGACTTGTTGAAGCCGTAGCCGGCGAACTTTTCCAGCAAATCGAAAATCTCATTGGCCCTTGCGGCGGGAATACTATTGACCTTGGCGCAGCCTTTGACGAACGCCTCGCGCTGCCGGGCCATTTCCGCGGGCTTCTTTTTGCCCATGGCGCGGCGCAACAGGTCGGCCGCGCCCAGCGTGAAACCGGCCAGCACCTGCGCCGCCTGCATCACCTGCTCCTGGTAAATCAGCACGCCGTAGGTTTCCTTGCTCAACGGTTCGAGCAGGGGATGTTCGTACTCAATCTTAATCTCGCCGTGGCGGCGCTTGATGAAATCAGGGATCAGCTCCATCGGCCCGGGGCGATAGAGGGCGACCAGGGCGGTGATGTGTTCGATGGAACTGATTTGGAATTTGCGGCACAAATCGCGCATCCCGCCGGATTCCAGTTGGAAGATGCCGATGGTGTTGGCCTTGTTGAGCAGCTCGTAGGTTTTGGCGTCGTCCAGTGGCAGGTTGTCGATTGGAATTTCCACGCCGCGGTTTTGCCGGACCAGTTCGCAGGTCTTGCGGATGACGGTCAGCGTCTTCAGACCGAGAAAGTCCATCTTGAGCAGGCCCAAATCCCCCACCGCCTCCATGGCGTACTGCGTGACGATGGCGCCGTCCTCATCCTTCTTGAGCGGGAGCAGGTTGACCAGGGGCTGGTCGCCGATGACCACGCCGGCGGCATGGACGGAGGCGTTGCGGGTCAAATCCTCCAGGACAAGGGCGGTATCGACCAGTTCATGGGTCTGTTCCTCCTCTTCGTAGGCCTGCTTGAATTCCGGATTTTGTTCGAGCGCCTTTTTCAGCGTCATCTTCAATTCATTCGGAACCATTTTTGCCAGGCGGTCGCAATCGCCGTAGCTCAAGCCCATGACCCGGCCCACGTCGCGCAGGACGGATTTGGCCCCCATGGTGCCGAAGGTGATGATTTGCGCCACGGAATCGCGCCCGTATTTCCCGCGCACATATTCGATCACATCGCCGCGCCGGTCGTCGGCGAAATCAATGTCGATATCCGGCGGATTGACGCGCTCGGGATTGAGAAAGCGCTCGAAGAGCAGGCCGTAGCGGATGGGATCGACGTTGGAAATCTCCAGCAGGTAAGTGACGATGGAACCGGCGGCGGAACCGCGGGCCACGCAAGTAACGCCCTTGCTGCGGCCATAGCGGATAAAGTCGCCAACAATGAGGAAATAACTGATGAACCCGGTTTTTTCGATGACCTTCAGTTCGGTTTCAAGGCGGTCCATCACGGCCTTGACGCCGGCGGCAGAATCGACCGGCAGGGCGGGGTCCTGAGGCGCATTGGGCAGTTTTCGCGGGTCGTCAATGCCGGTGGCAACGATCCTGGCGGATTCGGAGCGGGCATGGATGCTGTACCTGCGTTCCAAGCCTTCAACCAGAAGCTGGCGCAGCAAGGCTTCGCGGGTGACGTTGCCTTCGGGCTGAAAAACGGGGTAATGCAGTTTGCCAAATTCAATCTCCAGGTTGCACTTTTCGGCCACCTCCAACGTGTTGCGCACGGCTTCGGGGACTTCGCTGAACAGGGCTTTCATTTCCTCGGCGGAACGCAAATAGAACTGTTCCGGCTTGTAGTGCATCCGTTTGGTGTCACTCAGCAGGCTTTGCGTGCCGATGCAGATCAGGCAATCGTGGGCGTGGGAATGCGCCTTCTCAACGTAATGGACGTCGTTCGTCGCGACCAATTTGAGGCCGAATTCCTTGGCCCATTGGATGAGGTGGCGGTTGACATGTATTTGTTCAGGAATGCCATGGTTTTGGAGTTCGAGGTAGAAATTGTCCGCGCCAAGGGTTTGCTTGAACCAATCGATGGTGTCGCGCGCCTTGCTGAATTGTTCCTTGACGATCAACTCGGGGATTTCGCTGGCCAGGCAGCCCGACATGGCCATCAAACCCTCTTTGTGCGCGGCGAGGATTTCCTTATCAATGCGCGGTTTGTAATAATAACCTTCCAACTGGGCCTTGGTGGCGAGCTGGATGAGGTTCTTGTAGCCGGTTTCGTCCCGGGCCAGCAATCCGAGGTGATGATAGGCGTCCCCGCCGCCGGGCGCGGCCTTCTTCTCCAAACGGCTCCCGGGCGCGACATACACCTCGCAACCGATGATCGGCTTCAGGCCGTGTTCCCGGGCCGCCTTGTAAAAATCAACCGCGCCGTAAAGGGCCCCGTGATCCGTGATGGCCAGGGCGGAAAACTGAAGCTCCTTGGCCTTCTCCATCAGCCGGTCCAGACGGCAGGCGCCATCGAGCAGGGAATACTCGGTGTGCAGATGAAGATGGACAAAATCGGCATGAGCCATGCCCCAAGTTAAAGTTCAGCGGCCAAAGTTCAAAGGCCAAAGTTGAAGTGAAGGCGGAAGGCTGAAGGATGAAGTTCTGAAAAAGCGTAATAATCCCGAATAATCCCGAATATTCGGGGTTATCCTTTCCGCCCATTTGAGCGGAATATATTGGCTGGCAACGGGTTGCAAATGAAAAAAAGGCAATTATTCATTTTTCACTTTTTTACGGTTTTCCTGGTCGGATTATTCTGCTTTGGAAAGTGTGAATTAGGAATTAAGAAATTGACCGTGCATAAGAAATGTTAGGGGAATGTGTCAAATCAGTGTCGGCAGGCTTTACACTTTTTAGCAATTGTTTCGTGCCATTGGTATGGCCCAAGACTAGCTGATAAGGGTCCGTCGCAGCGCGTAATGCATTGGTGTCAAGGGATATACGCAAGCAAGTTTTCCGTCCGTTTCTTTGCGCAAAATCAGATACTCTCATTGTGGCACGGTAATTGCGGCCGAAATAAGTGAAAGCTGATTTGTAGGACACGTATGATTCTGCTGTTAGGCGCGAGCGGATTCGTTGGGCGAGCGTTTGCCAACGAATTGCGGCGGCGGGGACACTCATTTATTCCCCTGACCCGACGGGCATTCGACTACTCCCGATTTGATTTCCTGTTTGATTACGTGCGGACGATGAGGCCGGTGTTCCTGATCAACGCGGCCGGGTATGCGGGGACCGCCGAGGGGAGCGCCACGCGGGAGGAACGGGAGAAGATGATGGCGGCCAACGCGATATTGCCGCAGATGATCGCGCGGGTATGCGCGATGACGAAGACACCCTGGGGCCACGTTTCGTCCGGGGACATCTATTCCGGGGCCAAGGTGCTTGAGGGTGGAACGTGGCGGACGGAAACGGACTTGAGCCGGCCGGATTTGCGGGAACTCCATGACAGGGAGCCGGAAAGATTCCTTGGTTATACGGAACTGGACGAGCCGAATTTTTCGTTTCGGAATTCGCCATCAAATTTTTACAGCGGGACGAAGGCGCTGGCGGAGGAAGCGATCCGGGAAATCGGGCAAAGCTACATCTGGCGCGTCAGGCTGCCTTTCAACGAGAAGGATGAGCCTTGCAACTGGCTGCGCCGGCTGCAACGGCAGGAGACGATCTACGATCACATCAACTCCATTTCGCATCTGGAGGATTTCATCAAAGCGGCGCTGGACCTGTGGGAGATTCGCGCGCCGTTCGGCATTTACAACATCACCAATCCCGGGGCCGTCAGCACACGCGAGGTGGCGGAGGGTTTGCAGGAGGTTCTGCGGCCGTCGCCTCGCTTCAAATTTGGCCAGGCGGAAGAGGATCCGGGGCGCATGTCGTCGGCCACGCCGCAGTCCAATTGCATACTGGATGTGAGCAAGCTGCTGAAGGCCGGGGTGGAGAGCCGTCCGGTGGGCGACGCAGTGAGGGATTGCCTGGAGCGGATGCGGCTGGCGTGGCGGTCGTCACAGAATGTCGTGGCGTTCGGCCTGGCCGGGTGTTTTCTGATGACGCTGTTGAGCTAGGGCGTAATAGGAAATATGGCAATGGCGCTCAGGGGCGGGCGCATCTTGAAACTGCCGCCTTTTGGATGGAACAAACCCCTCTCACTAACTCTCTCCCCACTTCGTGGGGCGAGGGAATTGGCAAATCCCGATGTGGCAGTGCCAAGATGTGCCCTCTCAGGGCCTGCCGGCGAGGCCGTTGGTGTAAATCTGGGCGATGGTGGCAGGGGAGATGACGTTGGAATAAATGCGCACGTCGTCAATTGTGCCTGAATAGGGGCCAGAGTAAGAGGTGCCGGGTCCGCCGATGTGGAGGGTGGCCCCGGGAGGATTCATGGTCATATTGCTGTTGGTGGCCCGGGCGATGCCGTCAATGTAGAAGATGCCGGTGCCTCCGCTCCAAGAGGCGGCCCAGTGATGCCAAAGCCCGTTATCGGGGAGCCTGCCAAACCAGCAAGCGCCTTCCGAGGCCGAGCCATCACCGACAAACTCGCAGGCTCCCTTAAAGTAAATCAGGCCATAGGAATAAGCGGTGTTTTCCAGCAGGGTCCCATTCTCGTTGGCATTGCTCGAACTGCTCCTGGCCCAGAGCATGATGGTGAGGTTGGAGATGGAAGTGAGGGGCTGCGGCGCGGTGACGCAGTTTGTGGCGGCCCCGTTGAAATAAATCGCATCGGAGATGATGCCGTTGGTCCAAGTGGGAGAGTTTATCAATGTGCCGTTGTGTCCCTGGCCGGATGCGTCGATGGTGGCGGATCCGAAGCCTTCGTCGAACGGCCACCAGCCAACAATGCCGAGGAGGTCCTGATAGAAAGCGCAGACGTTCAGGACATTAGTAAAACCCAGAGGGAAGGGCAGGCCATTGGTGACTCCGGCGGGGCGAATCCATGTGACAGTGCCGGTGGGCACGCCTTCGGCGAGGTTGATCCAACCTTCGACCAGGCCGGAACCGCCATACAAGCTGCTGTAGAACGGGATGGTGCCGGCTTGTGAAACAGGGACATGTTGGGAAACGGCCGTTTCATCGGCCATATCGCCGGCCAGCGTGACGGCGCCATTGGTGCTGCTGATCAGGACACTGCCATCGGCGGCGGGCGAATTGGGCGCGCCACTATCCGGCGGCAGGAGCATGCCGAGATTCCCGGTTGGTACGGACTGAGTATTGGTGGCGAGGTCGGCCAGCAGCGGGGCGGTCCAAGGGTTGGCGGCGGACATATTCGAGACCAAGCCGGTGATCATTTCGGAGGCGCCGGTCATGTCGAGATTGAGCGCGACATACAAACTCGGAAGGCTGTTGGCTGCGCGAGAGACGGCTTCGGCATCGCTGCCAGTCACGCTGAGGACGCCGGTGAGCGTGTAATTGTATCCGCCCAAATAGATTCTGGCGCTGTAAGCCCCGTTTGTTCCGACAATGCAATTGCCCAACATGCCGGCAGTAGGCACGGCCACGGCGGGGTTGCCGCCGTTGGTTTGATAGAACAACCCATTGTAGGCGCCTGCGACCCGCACAAAAGCGTTGGTGATGGCCAGCGCGGCACTGGCGCTCGTGACGGAGCCGGCGGCATTTTGGATGACGGCGTAATAATTCCCCGTATTGGCGCCGCTGACATTGAGCAACTGAAGCGCCGCACCGGTTGCCGCGGGAATGGGCGCGGCGCCTTCGAACCATTGGAAAGAGAAGGGCGACGTGCCGCTCGCCGCCACCTGAAAGAGAACGTTCGCACCGACCCCAACGCTTCGAGCAACGGGCTGGGAGGTAATCACCGGCGGGTCAATGACGATCAACGCCGCCACGCTGCTGGTCACCCTGCCCGCGCTGTTGCTGACGACAACAGTGTAACTGCCCGCATTGGCGTTGCTGACGTTGAGCAACTGAAGTGCCGCAGCCGTTCCCGCAGGAATCGTCGCCGCGCCGTCGAACCATTGGAAGGAGAACGGGGATGTCCCGCTCGCGGCCACTTGGAAGTGGGCGCTCCCCCCGAGAGCCACGCTTTGAGCAACGGGCTGGGAGGTAATCACCGGCGGGTCAATGACGATCAAGGCCGCCACGCTGCTGGTCACCCTGCCTGCGCCATTGCTGACGACAACAGAGTAACTGCCCGCATTGGCGTTGCTGACGTTGAGCAGGGACAATGCGGCGTTGGTTGCCCGGGGCAAGGCGGTTGAGCCGTCGAACCATTGGAAAGAGAGGGGCTGAGTGCCTCTCACGGTCACCTGAAAGAGGGCGCTTCCGCCGAGATTGACGCTTTGAGCGACGGGCTGGCTCGTGATTGCCGGCGGGTCGATGACAGTCAGCGTCGCCACGCTGCTGGTCACACTGCCCGAGCTATTGCTGATGACAACAGCGTAAGCGGCCGCGCTGGCATCGCTGACATTGTGCAGGGTCAAGGTGGCGTTGGTTGCCCCGGACAAGGCGGTTGGGCCGTCGAACCATTGGAAAGTCATCGGGACGGTGCTGGTCGCGCTCACGGAGAAAGCGGCCGTTGCCCCGGCGATGACTGCTTGATTGAGAGGCTGGGTTATGAACACGGGAAGCGCCGGGATGCTGTCACTGATCTCATTGGAGAAAGGGCTTTCATCCTGGAGGGAGTCGTAGGCCAACACGGCGAAGTAATAAGTCAGCCCGGGAGTCAAGTTGGAGATTGCGACGGAGGTGCTGGCCCCGACATCGACATACGATGTGTAGATGCCGCTGGCCAAGCCATAACAGACATCGTAACCAGCCACGTTGGGGCTGAGGCTTGGGCTCCAAGCCATGGAAACGCTCTGGGCCCGGGCGGGGAAGAGGGAGAGAAAGGAGGACAAGAACAGGGTCAAAACGGCCAGGATGCGTCCGGACAAAACTGCTTTAGCTATCATTTAATAAATATCTTTCTTAACTATTGCCCGTGACACCGCCTCCTTTTTTCGGGCGCACAACCCCCTGTCTTGCGCGCTCCGCGTTTCAGGTGAACGCCTGAGCAAAGCAATCCGTGTGCCATCGACTCGGGCCGGGGCAGTGGCATCGGAGCTTTGCAGTTTCTTTCGGCAGGCAATGATGAGCGTCACGCATTGGTCGCGCGCCACACGCGCGCGGGCAATGTTTCATCACCACAGCCAAATGAACTCGTAACATATTGTCACTTTCGCAAGCAGAACCGCTGCTCATCGAAAATCAACCTGAGAAGAAGATCGGCGAATGGTGGGTGCCTGATTCTCCAGAATTTGCGAAAGACAGGACAATAATTGTGCAGGATTCGGCCGGGGCGGCGCACGGGGGGAGGAGACCATGGGAGAAATGGGATGGACGGGAACCATGGCTGGCAATTCGATTGACGGGGGCGCGAGGGCAGGCACAATGTCACGGCCTGATTTTTTGATTTCCATGTGAGCATAGAACTGAAGAATATTTCCAAGCGCTTTGGCAAGACGGTGGCCCTGGACGATGTGAGTTTCTCGGTGGGCGACGGGGAGTTGGTGGCGTTGCTGGGGCCGAGCGGAGGCGGCAAGACGACGGCGCTGCGGCTGATTGCCGGGTTGGAGAACCCGGACGGCGGCTCGATTTTGATCGGGGGAGCGCCGGTCAATGATGTGCCCGCGCCGCGGCGCAACATTGGTTTTGTGTTTCAGAATTACGCGTTGTTCAAGAACATGACCGTGTTCAAGAACATCGCCTTTGGGCTGAAGGTGAAGAGATGGGACGCGGCGCGCATTCAGGCGCGAGTGACGGAATTAATCAACCGGCTGGAGTTGCAGAAGCTGGAGAAACGGTATCCGCACGAGCTTTCCGGCGGGCAGCGCCAGCGGGTGGCGATTGGGCGGGCCCTGGCGGCGCAATCAGCCGTGCTGTTGCTGGACGAACCGTTTGGGGCGGTGGACGCGCAAATCCGGCAGGAACTGCGGCAATGGCTGGTGCGGCTGCATCAGGAATTGAAACTGACGACCATCTTCGTCACCCACGATCAGGAGGAGGCGATGGAAGTGGCGGACCGGATCGTCATATTCTCCAAGGGCCGGCTGGAACAGATCGGCACGCCGCGGCAGGTTTATGAAGAGCCGAAGAACGAGTTTGTGGCGCGGTTTGTGGGGGTGCTGAATGTGCTGGAGTTGCAAGTGAGCGGCGGGGTGGCGCGTTGCGAGGAATTGGAGTTTCCCGCCCACGGGCTGTCCGAGGGCCAAAAGATGCGCATCGGGTTTCGCCCTTATGCGGTGCAAGTTTCGGCGGACCCGCAGGCGCACCGTTTTCCGGCGGTGTTGAGGCGGGCCTATTTTCTGGGGCTGATGCTGCGGCTGGAGCTCGCCCTGGACAGCGGGCTGATCATCCGTTCGCGCATCAGCAAGGAAGAATACTCGCGGCTGGGGCTGGCCGACGGGCAAAGGGTGTCATTCCAGATCAAGACCTACCGGATCCTCTCGAAGATAGACGATCCCCTAGCCAGCGAAACGGCTGTCTCTTATGAAGCGCCCGCGGACTCGCCGTGAAGGCAGGTCCGCGGAAAACCGCGGCTTGATCCAGGGTTATTTTTTCTTCTTCGCGGTGCCATGGGGCAAGGCCCTGAAAATCATGGCATAGACCACGCGATAAATCGTCTCCTGCTCGTTGTCGGTCAGGCGCCGGATATCGGTGATGAGCTTCCGCTCGCGCGCGTCCAAGTAATCCTCCCGGACGGAGAGGGAAGTGCCCATGCCGGGCTTGCCCTTGAGCTTGAAATGGCGCGGCTCGATGGCTTCGGGGTGTTCACCTGAGACGATCATTTTCAACAACTGCAGGGTGGTGGGACGGGGGCGGTTGGAATGATTGGGGTTCATCAGATTGCTGACGGCGGCGGCGCTCATGTGCAATTGCCGGGCGGTTTCGCTCTGGTTCCACCCCATGATGGCGACCAGTCTTGCAAACTCTTCTTTTAATGGATCCATAATATTTTATTTTTCTATTTTTAGTTACTTTATCACTTGACGTACTCCAGAAGAATACATAATTTAGCGAAATGATAATGAATAATAAACCGATAATCAACCAAAAAAATCAACTTTTTTCAACTGGGGCGGCGGGGGCGGACTGGTGTCATTTGCAGCATCCGAGGACGCTGATGGGGTTGAGCCGCAAGCGTTTACATCAAGGCGTCATCCTGGGGCTGATCGACCGGCGGGAAATCCGGTGGGCGTGGGACATAGCGCGGCGGCCGGAGGTGCGGATCTGGCGGGAATCGCTGCTGGCCTACCTGGCGCGGGAGGGGGGCGGCCCGAATGATGGCGGGGCGGAGGATCTGACGCTGGAGCAGGTGATCGGAGCGGTTTTGCCCAAGCCGGCGGCGATCACGCCGCGGGCGGCCACGGTGGGCCGGAGGGAGCTGCAACGGCGATTTCTCTGCAGCCGGAACCATGTGGCCCACTTGATCGCGGACGGGGAGTTGAGCTGCCTTGGGGCGTCCGGCCCGGGGGAAACGCCCGCCGTGCTGTATCAGAGCGCATTTGAATTTCTGAAAAGGAGAACGATGTCCGTATGAACCAGGAAAAGGCGCGCTGGGGGGTGTCGCAAAGCGACCTCGAGCATTTGTCCGTGGCGCTGAAGCCGATGCGGAGCAGCCGGGAGGTGGCCGCCATTCTGGGGGTTTCCACCAGCCTGGTGTGCAAGATCGAGAACAGCGCGTTGCGCAAGATCGTGCGCGCGCTGAAGAGGATGGAGGGGCAATGCAAATCACAACAAAACAACATTAACCATGAAGAATAAAGGCTGAAGGCTGAAGGCTGATCCGGCGGCGTTGCGCTATGGCGCGACAAGAGGCTGAAGGAAAAATGGACTGCGTGGACGGGGTGGCGCGGGTAGTGCCTTAATTTGGATTTTTGGTCTCAAATCGGCGGTTTCCCCTTGCGTTCAACGGGCTTCGCGTGAAATTACCGCATGTGGGTACAAAGCGCCAACTCAAAACCCTTTCTTGCTTGGAATGAATACCATTGCTTGGCCTGGTTCCACAAATTCCGTTCCAAACATTTTAGCCGCTTTTATGCCGGACGCTACAAACGCATTATATAATGCAATTCCGTGTGGAGGAGGGTTTGACGTGTCCGATTCATTGAACATTACTACAACAAACGCATCCCGATTTGATGTTAAATGCAAAATCAAAAGGCCTTGGGGGTTAAGGACACCATTGACCTCAAGGCCGGAAAATCCGCGAGGCACGCTTGAGGGGGCAGTATATCCTGACTCATTAAGCATTCTTCGAACAGTTGCAACTAAATTGTTCACCTCAATGGAAGGATTGAAGCATAAAACCCAAACAGGTTTTTGTGGGTTACCCAGCAAAAAGGCTTTGAATTTGTCAATCTGGTCTTGGGTTATCACTCTGGGTTGCATTTTTGCTTCGAGTTCGTTGTTTGCCATGCGCAGTTCTTCAACTTTTTTGTTCAATCGTGCCAATGAGGCGGACCCCATCCTTTAGACCACGGAGCACTGAAAATAAGCGCGACTTTTACGGCTTGCTGTCACTTCTATTTTTAGTTGTCTGCCGTTCATTCCGAGTTTCAAAACCCTTTCGAAAAGA
>JBKQUS010000115.1:0-40797 GCA_052325505.1 Limisphaerales bacterium | reverse complement strand
TCATTTGGGCGATGATTTGGGCCTGGGCGCGGGCCAGGGCGGCGTCGGCCATGGTCTTGGAGTTGGCGACGTCCAGGGTGGTGGTCACGGCGCTGCGATTGCGTTTGGACATGGCCAGAAAGGCAATGGCCAGAAAGGTGATGACCGAAAGCATCAGCAGCGTGATGACGAGAGCGACGGCGCTTTCCTCTGCCGCGGAATTGAGATCGGTAGGGTGAGACTCTGTCGAACCCTGACTGGATCGATATGGGGTTCGACGGAGTCTCACCCTACCGATTGTCGCTTCGTGTCCTTCGTGGTGACTGTTTGTTTTCAAGTTCATGGCGCAGCCGGGATGATGATGTGCTGGCGGAAGATTTCAACCTGCCCGGGGCTGTTGGTCAGGTATTGCCCGGCAGCGGCGGCGGCGCCGGCGCTATACAAGGCCCTGGCGTGCTCGAAGGCTTCCGGTTCCAGGATGCCCAACTCAATGTCAATGGAATGGGGCAGATAGTTTGTTTGAGGCACTACGAAGCCAAAAGAGTTGGTGACCTGCTCGATGCAGGGATATTGAAGATACGGAAGATACGGATTTGGCCACGTTTCCCTATAGACCTGTCCGTATTGATCGTAAGTTGGCTCCAAAGACATCTCATTGCCGTCGGCATCGAAGGCATAGATTTTCAGATGAACGACGCCATCGGCAATGCGATGGAACAGTGTGTTGGTGAAGGTGCCCAACCCGATTTGGTAAATATAGTTTGCGTAGAGCAAATTGGTGGGGTAGAGGGGGGCGTTTGTCTGGGCGACGTAGCGATAGAGCGTGCCCACGCCCGGAATAGCGGCGCCACCACTATTGGTAAACCAGTTGCTGACGGTATAACCAATGCCAAGCCACATATTATTGGTCTGCACCGTGGCAAAAATATCCTCCACCTCGTTGGTGCGAAAAACCGGCACGACATTGTTCGTAATCACCTGGACAAGCTCATAAGAAGGCACGTAGGACCAATACAGGGTCGGCGGGTTTGGAGACCCGAAAGGTGGATAATATGGATACGGGTTGGTTGGAAAAAACACGTTGGTGAAATGGGGGTCGGCCATTTGCGAAAGATCGGAGGCGATCATGTCGATGATGGTGCGGCCGGCATCGGTCACGGTGGTCTGCTTGATGCCGGTTTTGAAGGCCTTCTGGGTTTGGATGAACATGGCGGTCAAGCCCACGATGATAAAGGCCAGCATGGCCGTGGAGACGAGCATTTCCAAAATGGTCAGCGCGCGGCATGAGCGAGGCGGCTGAGGCGGAATATGATTTGGAAGCGCGGTTTTCACGGGTCAAAAGTTAGTGGTGTTGATGGTGTACGACTGGGGTTGGAAAAACCAGTTCGTCATCAGGTTGCCGTTGAAATAGAAGTTGGTCAACAGCAGATGGCCGCTCACCAAACTGCGATAGGTCTGGCGTCCGGGACCGGTGTTCCCAGTCGGCAGAACAGGCCAGGCGAACTTCAGGCGCACTTCGTGCAGATTGTTGGTCAGGTATTGCGTCTCGTTGGAGCGGTTGAACCGCGTTACATAATCGGGATTGTTGATGGTGTAAGGTTGATACCCCGCCCAATTTATCGAATCATACGCAATGGAATTCCAAGGGACGTTTTCGACCGTCAATTGATAGCGGAAGGCCGTGAGGGAGTTCAGCCTGTTTTGTTGGATGGCGGATCCGGTCATGGCGCGAACAACGGCGCTAAGGAGATTGGTCTGGCCCGGGTTCGGGAAACGAGCATCGTATTCCGGGGTGCTTAATAAGCCGACAATGTTCATGTCATTGGTCAGGAAGGGATAATCGCTGCCGGTGGTGTTGGAGAGAAATGGGTTGTTGTAAACGGTGACATTGGTGCCGGATGGATTAATGTTCGTTATGGTGATTGACTCGACGTAGTTGGAGAACACGCCGAAATTGGTGCGCATTTCGCCGTTGCGGATGGCGTTGAGGAAATAAGGGGCGTCCTGGCTGATGATGGTGTCCTCGCGATTGTCTTTTTGCACGTTCATGCCATGGGGCAGGATGCCAATGATCGCGCACAGGGCAAAGCCAATGACCCCGACCGCAATGGCGATCTCGATCATGGTGAAGGCCCGTTCTGAACGGGGTTTTTTGACAGGATGAACAGGATTTACAGAATAAAACCGTTCGCCGGCTGATCCGCATTCCTCCTGCCATTTCGAAATCCTGTTTATCCTGTTCATCCTGTCTTTAGTGTCTATTTTCATCAGAATTGGTTCCGTTCAATCCTGGCGCGGCCGGTCAGCCAGTCAATGTGGATGAGGTTGGGATTGTTGAAAGCATTGCCGGGCGGGGTCTCGACCAAATTAGGCTGAGCGGGTGGCCAAGTCACCTGCGGCAATCCGGTGGATGGGTCAGCCTGAGCAAAAATACTGCCGCTGGTCAGCATGATGAACTGGTCGGCGTTGGTCGTTAGCTGGCCGCTTGTGGCAAAACCAATGTAGGGCAAACAAGTGGTCAGGTTGGAGCTATATGTGCTGTTGGTTGTATTATAGGTGGACGGAAACGGGAACCAATTGGTCAGGAAGGTGGCCACCTGCCATCCGTTGGACAAGCCAATCATCGTATTCGTCGTGCTTACAAAAGTCGGTTGAACCTGCCGGTTGGTAAACTGGAAGGGCGAGATGTAAATGCCTTGCGGCAGGTATTTCCAAGGCGTGATGTAATGGACGTTGGACACGCCCGGCTGATCCCCGACGGTGCGCATGGCGATCAGAGCGTAGGCGGCATATTGATGGCCGGCAAGGTTGGTAATCTGGCTGTTCACGAAGCGAGTGCTGTCATTGGTCCAAAAGTCGGCCGGCAGGAAAACCATGCAAACCATCGAGCGGTTGACCAGGGCGCGCTGGCGGGCAAGGCCGACGTCGTCAAGCAACTGGCGGGTGGCGGTGGCCATGGTGTTGCCTTTGGTGAAGCCGCTGAGATGCGGCAACGCCATCGCCGCCATCAGGCCGATGATGCCGACCACGAGCATCAGTTCGAGGATGGTGAATCCGCCTTTGGCGGAAAGGCTGAAGGCTGAAGGCTGAAGGCTGAAGTGTGGAGACGCGGCGGTAACTCCATTTCTGACGGCAGGGCGAGACTCTAGCACCGCGAGCGGTGCCTCCTTAATTTGTTCTGACTTCGAGCCGTGAATTGGCAATCGAGTCAGGGTTCGACAAGGTCTCACCCCACCGCCTGTCTGGTCTTGCTTCGCCAGAAAAGAGGCCAGCCGCGCAGCGGCGTTGCGACAGGAGGGTTTTGTAGCCGGGAAGTTCATTACCAGTTGCCGTTGGTCAGGATGACATTGGTGCCGTTCTTGTTGCCGACGAGATACTCGGCCCACAAATCGTAGCCGCTGAGATTGTGGCGGTTGGTCGAGGATGCGTCGTAATGCCAAAAGTTCGTGATGCCAGGCCCAAGCAAAACAGGCACAGCCAGACCCCAGACGTTCGAGCCCGGGCTGAAAGTCAAATAGTTGGTGTATTCCCTGGGCTGCGGACCAGGATTGAAAAAATTATGCGGTTCGTCCGTGCTTGAATTGGCCACGCTGGACCTTTGAAACACTTGATAGTAATAATTTGAAGGGATAAGAGTGCCGTCGAAAGTCAGGATGTTGCCGTTGGTGTTCGTCGCGCCGGTCAATTCGTAGATCAAGGGATTGGTGGCGGCCACCGCGTCGTAATATGCAAAAGCGGACGGGGATGAAACAGGGAGGCCGGCCAGGAAGCCATTGTCCGGCGGATAATAATTGAGCTTGGACTGGTAATTGTCAATCATCAGGACGAGCTTGTTTTTGCCGGCGTTCACCATGGTGGCTCTTTTGGCGGCCTGGGCGCCGGCGTTCATGTTGACCACCAGGGCGGCCACAATGGCGATGATGGCGATGACCACCAGCATCTCAATCAGGGTGAAAGCGTGTCGTTTGTTCATATCATTCCTCCATCTGCGCGCGGGCGCTTGTTTGGGAGCGGACGTTCATCGGTGTGTCGCGGATTTCCTGTTCCATTCTTTCGCTGAGCCACTGCTTGATCATGCTTTGATAATTGAGAAAGCGGGATCGGGCAAGGCGTTTAATGCGGGCCAGCATGCGCGGGTCCATGCGCAACGTGATGGTGATGGACTCGCCCAGTTCGCTGCCGGCGGCCACGGAGCTTTCCATGAGCCGGACATCCACCCGGGTTTCAGCCCAATAGGCCGCCTCGGCCTCTTCCCGGTCGAAGAGCGGGACTTCTTCCCAATTGGAAATGGCGTTCATAAGCAATATTATTGGGCCAGGGTCTGGCTGAGTTTCCTTTGATAAAAAAAACGGTCTTCGGATTCGAACGGACGGGCGAAGATGACCCTGGCTTGCTTGCCATTGGTGCGGAAGACGGTGAAAACGCCGAGGCCGTTGGCGGCCACGCCGAGATTGAAAAAGCGGGCCTGGGCGGCAAACCGGGGCGAATCAGGCATCAACCGGACGGCGAAGGGGTCTTCAAACGACTCCTCGATGATGTCAAGGGTCAACGAGTGATCCAGATTAAAGGGCGGATTATTCCAATCAAAGTCCATAAACCTCGTAAATCAATTGCCCATGCATTGTCATTACAATGTATTTACATCTTCGGCCAAGGATTGTCAAGGGGCAGATTTGAAAAATAAGTACATGCGTGGAAACCCCGCAACTTGGGTTCGTTTGGCAAAATTGGCGTTTTTGGCTCATGGTCTTTCAGACACCTCCATCGTCATTGGCGGCGGGACATCCTCCCCGCGCCGCATTCGCTGAACCCGCTCCAATTGGCTCATGGCGCGATACTGTTGGCGCTCCAACTTTGTCTCGTAGCGAAGGATTTTTTCCAGCACGTCCATGGATGGCAGCACTGCCGCCGCCTGCCGCGCCTCCTCTTCCGCCGCTTCGCGCTTCTCGCGAGAATCCTTTCGCCAATGCAACATCATCAATTCGTGGTCAATATATTTCAGGGCCTCCTTTTTATTTTCCTCCCGCCGGGTGGCTTCATCCGACCCGTTCGAGATTTGCGACAATCGAAGACGCAGTTTCTCGAATTCTTTCAAATATGTGGTTCGTTCGCCGAACGCGCTTTTTATGGCGGCTTCCGTCAATTCGCCTTCCCGCTCCACCCTCTGGCGAAGATCGCGCACCCAACGTTCCAGAATCGAAACTCCCATGGCCGAATCTTCCAAGGCCGACACTGGGTCATCCGAAATCTTCAAGCGCAGAGCAAACCATTCCAGATTGAATCTGCGTTTCCATTGGCCCTGGTCCACGCTCAAGGCGATTTCACCCGATTCCGCCGTCAATGCCCGCCGCAATCGCCAGTGCGTCGTCACAATCTGGTCCACCAGCATTTCCTCGACCGGCCCGACCGGGTTTAACTCCTGGCGGAAGCGGTCATGCAGGGCGGACAATTCCCGGTTGCTCTCCTTGATGTTCAAGCCTCGCACCAGCACTTGCTTGGACAAGATGCCGTGCTTGACCGCGTTCATTTTGGAAACCGTCTGGCCCTCCGGCGTTCTTGGGCCGGTGGATTTCTGCGCGTTGCGCCGGTTCGCTTCGATTTGTTCCGGGGACATTTTTTTATTCATTGGCTCACTTGTACTTTCCGCGAATATACCGATTGTAATACGCGCCCATCGAACTGGCCTGCATCAGGCCTGCATAAACCGAATACGGCACGCCGGGATGGGAATAGATGGTGTCGCTGCCGTGGAACTGGACGTACAAATAATGTCCGTCGTAGCCCACGGCGCAGATGGCGCGTGAATTGACAGGTGTCATCATGGCAATCGTTCACCTCGATCAACCTTTCCGAATGCCGGCCTCAGACCGCACTGTTTACGCCTTTTTAACATATCGTGTGTAAAAGAACACAATCATACAGAGTTTGCAACAAAAAAATTGACGAGGCCTGTTTTCTGGTTTTTGATAGGGGCATGGCAATCGATCGCTCACAGGCAATTAATGATCGGGAGTGGCAGCTTGCAAAAATCGCAAACCGGCTGCGAGAGGCTCGGGAATCTCTTGGAGTGACGCAAACGGAGTTTGCGGCGCAAATTGGCATCAGCCGGGATCGTTTGGCGAGTTATGAGGATGGCCGCGCTGTGTTGCGTTGTGATGTTGCGCTGCGCCTTTGCCGACAGTTTTTCGTGAGCGAATTTTGGCTGGCTTTCGGATCGGTTAATGAACAGAAATTAAAGCAACAAGAAAAGGTTGCTTTTTCGGATTTGGATGCGCGTTTGACAATGGCGCTGGCGGTTGAACCGGCAGCGCTGGCTTGTCCGCCGGGTTGCTCCTTTGCGGATGGTTTCGCCCGGTACTTGCGTCAAACTTATTCCAAGCTGATCGGTGAACAGCAAGGCTTTCCACGGATTGCGGTTTTGCCAAGTGATGGCCCGGAGTATTTTAACAACGCGCTGAACTGCATGATTGCGTTTTGGAGGCGCGGACTTTCTGCGGATAAGTGGCGGGACTTTTTTGCTTGGATAGTGGTAACGGGGCAATCTGGTCATCGCCAAATAATCAATGGGCAACTTGACTTCAGCAGCTGCAATCTGCCTCCTTCGTTTTTTCTTCCTCCGCCTGTTTCGCCCGCCATGCAGCAAGGTAAATCCGACAAAAAATAACCGGCGACGAAGCATGCCCGTGTAACCGGGCGGGAGGTTTGGGACAAGTCTGCGCTTTAGAAGGGGCTGAACGAAGAGAGGGAAGCGGGGTTGAATGAGCGTTGCAATGGGGTTTCAACGGCGCTGAAATAGGCTTCGCGACGCCTTATTGCGTCACGCCGGGGATGTTGCCCGCATCAAAGACTTCCCGATGTGAGCCGGCTGCCAGATAGCCGATTTTGGCGGCGAAAAGATCAATGTAATAGTTTGTGCCGGTGATCGGGATTTTATCCAGGGCCGCCCAGATTGGCTCAGCCTGTGCGTGGAGGCCCGGCTCAGCCTGCCAGTAATCCGTCCCTTTTGTGCCATCTCCATATTGATAAGTGTCCAGCACAACCGCATAGCGCGGAAGGCCATTACGCCCGGCGATGATCTTCAATCTCGCCAAATCGGCGTTCAGTTCGTTGAAGCGCCGGCGTTCTCCGGCGGGCGGGTGGCGCAGTTGAAAAACGGCTGCGCGGCTGGAACTGCGATTAGTTTGAATGAAACCCCGGACGGTCCAGCCGTAAGGCGTTTCACCAATGATGTCGCCAGATACATGATACCATGTCGGCAGCGGGCGCGGACTGGAGTCCTGACGAATCCACCAAGCGAGCAATGGCTGGATGTTGACGGCCTGGCTGCCAAACAGGCGGACTGGCCAGCGGTTCCAGCAAGCGGCTAAATCGTGGCCAGAGCAGGCCAAGATAGTGAGGAGCAATATAGTAAATGTGGGCTTCATGGTTCCTTTCAAGAGTTGTGTTTGCGCGGTGATGAATTCTTTGCTCCTTCACAGCATCTCCTGTTGTTTTTCGGGCTTGGCTTCGCGCTGCGCTTTGGCGAAGGGATTCAGTTGAGGCGGGGCTTCCACACGCTCCGTGCCGTCCAGCAAACCTTCAATCGTGAGAATCTGGATTTTGGGGTAATCCTTGTCGTGCCAGAATTTGGAGGTGTACAGGCCCGCATCGGCGGCTTCTTCGCGCATGGGCTTGGTCGGTTTTTCGAGCGTGATGAGAATGCCCGCGACAAATTTCTGATTGTTCACGTCGCCGAGCAACGTGGCCACGTCATTGCGCTGCACGCCGCCGCCTTTGACTTGCACCAGGATTTTCTCGCGTTTGTCCTTGGTCTCGTAGAAATAAAGCATCCCGTCCACGCCGCGATCCGCGCCCTTGCCTTCGCCTTCCGTGCGCGGGCGGGCGTCAATCAGCGAGAGCGCCCATTGCTGGAACTGCCACTTGTCCAAGCCCGCCAATTCCTTCGCGCTGCCAAAATCCGTGGGCTGGCCGCGTTCCTCGAACTGAACGTCCTGGCCGAAAGCGTCTCTGAGACGGCGTTTGATGAGATTGATGGCCAGGTAAGTGACATCAATGCCAATCCATTGCCGCCCCAGCTTTTGCGCCGCGTGAATCGTCGTGCCACAGCCGCAAAACGGATCAAGCACCACGTCGCCGGGTTTGCTGCTAGCTGAAATAATCCGTTCCAGCAAAGCGACAGGCTTTTGCGTCGGATAACCCAACTTTTCCGCTGATTGCGCAGAAAGCGGCGGAATATCCGTAATCATTGATTGCACGGCCAACCCAGGCATTTCGTCGAGATAACGTTTGTACCGGGGAACGCCGCCTTCCTTTTCCGGCCAGATGATTCGGCCTTTCTTGTCCAGTTCCTCCAAACCTTCGATGGTGTATTTCCAATGAATGCCCTTTCGCTTGACATTGATTCCATGCCAGGTTTTTCCAGAACTGCCTTCCCGGGTTCCGGCGGCTGTGAGGTTGTCCGAGGCGTAGCGCCTGCCTGTTTTTGGCTCAACGTGCTGATAAAACTTTGAGGTGTACGCCTCATCATAGGGCGTATATTGCGTCGTCCACGTGAACTTCTCGGATTTTGTAAAAAAGAGAATTGTATCGTGAATATGATTCCATCGGTGTGAATCGCTTCTCGCACTCGTTCGTTTCCAAACGATTTCGTTCTGGAAATTTTGTTGCCCAAAAATTCCATCCAGCAATATGCCCAGATAACGGCTCGCGGTCGGGTCGCAATGGAGGTACAGGCTGCCGGTGGGTTTGAGGACGCGATGAAGTTCGACCAAACGCGGAGCCATCATGGCCAGATACGCCATCATCGGGGAGTTTCGGAGGAAATCATGCAGCGCATCCATCATTTCCACGACGGCGGTGTTCGGGCAGTCGTCCACAAATTCGGAGAAGGTCTGCGCGGCGTCCGCCCAATTCCAGGTGTCGGTGAAGGCGTGGAACTGCGCCTGGCTGGCTTCGCCCGAAGCCTCGCGGAACAGGACATTGTAATCCGCATTGGAATTGAACGGCGGGTCAAGATACACGAGATCGACGCTGTCGTCGGGAAAAATCCTCGTGTCCCGCAGCCACTTGAGATTATCGCCGAAAAGGAGGCGGTTCATGCGCAGCTTGAATACCAGATGCCATTCTCGGGAGCAAGAATTTGAACTGCGGATATGTTTTGAACGGTCTTCCCCCTGGCGGCTCCAGCCGCCAACCAGAATGCGGTGTTTTCGCCTGAGAGCCTGAACCAGGCTTGAGGCTCAGGGCGATACGACCAGCCGATAGAATCGCGTCGGTGAATTGGCGGTGTTGGTGTCCGAAAGCGTCAAGGTGTCGTTCGTGGCCACAATGGGTTTGCCCAGATCAATCCAGGCTGACTGGGCCAGGTTGGTTTCATATTGCACCTGATAAACCAGCCCCGCCACCGCGTTCCAGGTGATGTTAAGGGCGCCGGATGTTGCCTGGAGCCTGCGAAAGGCCGGGCTTGAAAGCGGGGTCACACTGATGTCGTCCAGGCCGAGATAATACGGGGAGTCGTAAAATCCGAATTCAAGGACCGTACTGGTGCCGCTGGCGGTGACAAAGAATTCCAGGTTCGTCCAACTGATATTTGGAATGTTGCCCTGGTTGAAGAGTGTCGTTCCATTCCATTCCACCAGGAATTGGTTCGGTGTCGCCCCGTAGGAATTGACCGGGTTGTCCAGCCAGAGGGAGAGCAGATACATCTGGCCGGGCGCGGTCGCCAGCGTTTGGGAGAGATAGCCCAGCGAATTGGGCTGACCCAGCATCGCGCCGTAGCCGCCGGAATGGACGTAGTTGGCGTCGCTGCTGACTACATTGTAACGAGTGCTCCCGTTCAGCGTCCAGTCGGCAAAACTGCCGGTCTCGAAGCCGCCGTTTTGAACCAATTGCGGCGGTTCCGCCTCCAGCGTAAACTGGCGGAGCTGGGCAATGCCTGTCGTTTGATTGCTGAACCAGACGCTGGCACTGTAATTCCCCGCCGAAAGAGTGTTGGCTGTGGCGTTCAGATCAGCCGTGACATTAGTTGCCTTGGCGCCCGACAGCAGGCCGCTCGCGGGCGAGAGGGTGAGCCATGAGGAGGTGTTGATCAGGGTCCAACTCAACGCCGAGGAGCTGGAGTTGCTCAGCGTGAGAGTCAGGCTCCCGCCGGTAAAGGGTCCGCCCGGCAGGCCTGTGGCTGTGAAACCGGTCGCCGGCGTGACGACCAAAGAATCAGGCGGGGCCGTCAGCGCATTAATCAAACTCTGTCCGGTCGGCGTGCCCAAGCCGCTGCACAGATCGTAACCGGTGGTGGCGTAGAAGAGGCTGGGGCTGTCGGGCCAGGTGTTGTTGCCGGTCGTGATATCGTGAAAACAGTTCGCGTAGCCCGGTCCGGCAGCGAGGGTGTAAATGGCGGGGTTTATGAAACCGACTGGGGACCTTCCGTTGAGGGCAGTTTGTTGATTCATCAGCGCGGTGAAGCCCGCCCACAACGGCGTGGCGCAACTGGTGCCGCCGAACTCGCCGCTGGAGCCGTCGCCGTAGGCCACATAAATCTGGTCCGCAGTTAGCGCCACGTCAGGAATGTTCCGGAAACTCGTCGAGCCGCCATTGGCCGACGTGGCAAAGCCAGCCTGCCAGCTTGGAAAGGTGTAGTAGGAACTGATGCCGCCGCAGGTGCCGACGTAAGAGCCGTTATCGTAGCCCCAATTCCAGACCGTTTCCGAGTTGTAGGATGCGCCTGTTCCATTCATGGTCAACGTCGTCCCGCCCACTTGCGTGATGTAAGGCGAACTGGCGGGCGTATCGTCAAGGGATGGGTTATCCACGCCATTGACAGAGCTCGAGCCGGAGGTAAACGCATCGCTGTCGCCGGCCGCGTTGAAAAATGATTGTCCCACCGCTTCCATGCTTTTGAAAATGTTGTCGATCGTGCTGTTGGGGCCGCCGCTCCACCCCCAGGAACAGCTCAGTTGCTTGATCGAGTTGCTGTAGGTCAGCATGGAATTGAGGACATCATTGGGCGATCCATCAGGCCCGGCCTCAAACGAAACGATCTCCGACAGCCCCGGCGCCATGGACATGGCCATTTCGATATCCAGGGAAACTTCCGCGTTGCCGTCGCCCGGCGTGCCGTTATAACCGTCCAGCAAAACCGCCTGGACGACAATGTTGGCCCGTCCGTTTCCCGCCTCCGCCGCGTAGGCTGAAATGTCGCTGGGATAATAACCGTCGAATTCCAGCACGCCGACCGTTTGCCCCTCACCGGTCAGCGTCACCCCTGGAGCATAAGCATTGCGAAAATCGTTGCCAAAGAACGCGCCGGAGCCGTCCGGGGCCGAGCCATTCCTGGGCGCGGCTGGCGAGCTGCCGCGCTGGCGGCAAAGCGGATGCGGCCTTGAATAGTCACTCAACCCCTGAACATCCGCCACCGGGAGCGCCACATCCACCTCCGGCTCGGTGTCCGGGGCGAAAAACTGCCGTCCCTCTGTCGGGTGCCGGTAGGTCCGCAGCGTGACATGGAAGGCCTGTTCCACGGCCGAGGCCGGGCCCGCGACATCCAGCAGAAGCCGGTTGGGATGCGTTGTCGTAATGGCCAAGCCGTTGGCCAGCGCAAAATTCTTGACCGCCTCATAGTCCTGTTCGGTCGGGCCAAACCGCGTTGTCAACTCCGCCACCGTCAGAAATTGGTGATAGCTCGGGCTGGCCGGGTCATAGACCCGCTGCAGGAAATTGTCTAGCCCCGCTGGGTCCCGCATCGGCAGGCCGATGGCAAGCCGCAACCGGTTGGTCGGGGCCAGCCGCCCCGTCGGCGTCAGGTTGAATACGGCCCTTGGGACGTGACCTCGCAAAACCTTCAAATCCGAGGCGGCAACGGAAGATTGCGAGCCCATGACGAGGCCTCCAGCCACGAGCAGATTTATGATCCAATGGTTCATTTCAACATTTCTCCTTTTGTCACACCGGTTCCCGACAATCCTGCCCTTACAAAACTGGTAAATAGCAGGCCCAACCACTCTAAAATGGCCACGGTCCAAAGTCAATCGATCCCGACCATATCCGCCCGCTACGCGGCGGCGATTCTAAAGGTAACCCCGGCCCAATCTCATTTTTTCTCTTTGAATTTGGTATCGTACATGCCTTTTGTGCGCTCACGCGCAATATCAATGGGCTGGGCGAAGTGGTGAAGCTGTGTCAAGGGGGCATGAGCAAGGATGTGATCCTGAATTACATCAACAACTCGACATTGCCGTACCTTCTTGGCGCCGATGCGATCATCCATCTACAGACTTTGGGAATGCCGCAGTGTATGGTTAAGTCGTTTACTATCAATAGTGTAGCGATGTTGCGTCTTTTTCAGACCTACGTGTCAATCTGGCGTTTTTGACGGGTGGCGCTTCTTTATGCGCATATCTACTTCACCGAAAATGACGAAGAACCTGAAAGATTGGCCTTTTGTTTGCGTATCCCTTGTACAGCACCGAGGTCGACACCGGGATGGCGGCACAAAACCCTGATTGATTTGGCAAGTTGCTCATAAATGAAAGGAATAGACCTATGAAAGAGTATTCTTCAATGGCATTCACAAACACTCAGCGTCCACGGTTAAAAACCGTTCTGTATGCCGTGATGGTTGTGGTTTGGACGCAATTCGGGCTGTCCCAAGGCCGATGCGCGACACCCTGGGTAGCGATCGCACCGCATGCTGTGGCGTCGCCAGTGGTCGCAAACCCGCCGGCATCGGGCGGATGCTCCTCCAAACCGCCCTGTTGCGGTTGTAAAACGACCGTGACCTTCACCTGCACTGGCTGTGCCTCCAACAAATCCACAGCGTTGCAGATCAGCCCGGCCAGTTCGCCGGCAAGTTTCTCGAAAAGCATTCCAGGGGACGAGGCGGCGTCCGCCCAGGCCGGCGACAATAACAAGGAACAAACCAAGCTTGATGCGGCCGATTCGCTCCGTTTTGCCAACACTCCTGTTCACTCAACGTTTTATTTTGCGGATGGACGTCCGGAAGGCCTGTGGTTGAAAGTCTCCACCAATTCCGCCCGCCGCCTTGTGGGTGGCCATGCTGTTCAAATTAACAGAGACGAGACGGTCCAGTTTGTATCGCAGGGAGTTGATTTTCATAAGGTGCCCTTGAATTCAACCTTCTATTTCCTGCCGGATGCCGAGCAGGCGCGTCCGTGGATCAAAGCCGCCGCGACAACCGCGACCAACCCCCGGGACGGGAGAACGTATGCGATTCGGAGCGGGCTGGTGACGCTGGCAAACTCACCCTTGCACAACAACACGACAAATTCCCCGGCCTATGCGATCGCGCATTGAAAAAATCATGAACTTCCGCTGTGCCGGAAGGGTTTGGCGGCAGACTTGGATTTCAGGCGCGGTACAACACTTGCGACGCACCTCCTGGCCGAATTTCACGAATTTTGCTTTGGGCGGATTATTCGCGGAGCATTTCAAATGCTCCTGGCTGGCGTAATCGAAGGGCGAATTGTTCTGCCGCCAGAACTCGAACATCCTGGAAAAAACATCATCGGGTTCATCGCCTGAGATGCAATCGAACCGCACACAACCCGCGGCTGTGGCAAACCGCTTCCAAACTTTGACAAATCCCGATGGTGCTTTAGATTCAGAGTGGGTTTGATTCGGGTGGTGGCACGGTACTTTAGAGGGTTCCCCCAACCCCACCTCATTGGCGTCTGCCGCCCGAATCCATAAATGGGTCTTCGAGGATGTCACCTTTGCAATGCCGATTGGCGCGCATTTTGAAACTAATCCTCTTCGTTCTTGAACAAGAATCCTGTAACATCCCGGCTCTTGACAATAAGGAGAATCCCGATGGCTGCCAGAACTGCCCCCGACAGGAAGTTAAACGACAGGATGGCCATTCTGGTGTTGGTAAAAAAGTTGTATATTCCACTTAAAAAGTGCATGACACTCTGCGTACACAAGGAGAGCCCCAGCAATTTGATTAAGACGTTCGCCAGTTGTTTTGAGTTCATATTTGATAAAAATGTGTTTTAAATCCTGCCGCCCAAGCGTGATCCCAACCGGCTGAAAAGCAAGGCAGGAAACCTGACAAATTTTCCTGGTTTCCGCCGCTCGAGACGCGATTTATTTGACAGGCGTTTACCACCTGCGCCCGTCGTCTGCGAGCAAGAAAAGAAGGGGCGTGCCAGGCTAATCTCCGGAATCCACCATCGAATGGGGTGGTGACGGATTGCCAAGCCGAAATTCAGTGGGCGGCTGTGGAATCAAGCTCCGCATGAGTGAGGCTTTTCCATGCCAGATTGCACATGGCGGCGAAGTCTGAGTGTCGCACCTTCGTGCAGATCAGGGTCCCGGTCAATGGCAGGGCGATACCTCTGCGATTATGAAAATGGTTGAAAGCTATCTCCCACGTCGGCAACAAGTCTGACACTGCAAATCCGTTGGGGAAAAGCGTTGCCGGGACCGGCTTTCCCAGCAACGGGCCAGCCTGAAATTCCATCGCGGCCATGATGCGCTTGTCGTTTTCGGCGTAAAGGTCGAGACCTTGATGAAAAGCTATCTCGGCCGAATTTACCGCAGAGGCCAGACCTGCTTGCATATGATGTCCGAAGTCGCGAAGGGTTTCCTGGCATAGCCCGTCAAAGTATTGGTGAGGGTTGCACCAGTAGATTTTAATGGCGCCATCGGAATTCAGGCTGGTTGTTCCACAGGGCCGAATTGGGGTGGGGCCGTCAGTGGTCAGATAGAAATAGGCAGGCACCCGTTTGCGCCAGAGAAATACTCCCCGATTGAAGGTCGTGACATCCTCGTTGAAAACACCGATGCACATCAGCGCATCAGTCATCGACAACTCCCAATTTCCGTTGAAGGTGGGATTTCCAAGGGCGAGCAGCGGCAGAAAAGCAGTGTTGAGCATGGCGGAGAATTGCTGGATTTCGCCACGCGTCCATTTCGGATAACTGGCCCGCAAAATCTCACCCGCCTGAGGAAAAACGGAACCGCACCAGGCAGCCGCCAGTTGTTTTTGGAGATCGGTGCTCACATGGTTGGTGAGTTTCGAGGACCAGGCGTTTAGGATTTCGATGGACTTTTTGGCATAGGCCTCATTGTCCGTATAATACCAAAGCAACGCTTGGGTATAGGCCGCCAAGGCGTCGTTGTTCTCCAGACTGGCGTCGTTGCTCTGTGCGTTGACCACCGTCAACGGATGCGGCGTCCAGTTCAGGCTGCCATACGGGGATTTCTTCATGGCGTTGAATAAAGAAGTCCACGGTTCGCTGCCGGCCTTGATCTTTGCCTTCACAAAATCCAACTCGTTCTTTGAATTAAGCAGGCCCGGATGAGTGAAGCCGGAGGCTGTGGTGGAAGCAGTGATCGCCAGAAGCGCAATCACCATGGCCAAAAGTTTGGTCGGTTTTTTGTTCATGATTTCACGCTTTTCCCTTCTACCATTATTATTACGAAGTTGCAATTACTCATGTCGCAGTGTCGGCGTGGATTTTGAATCCTCCTGTGAAAGCGTGGCTTTTCAGCCGCATTCACCGGGATATTCTGCCAAGGGATTTCAAAAGTAAGAAAGCCACGCGGAACGGCGCGTCTGCTTCAGGCGCGCAAACCACCGG
Source organism: Limisphaerales bacterium (assembly GCA_052325505.1). Taxonomy (GTDB): domain Bacteria; phylum Verrucomicrobiota; class Verrucomicrobiia; order Limisphaerales; family Palsa-1400; genus DASRLE01. The sequence continues at coordinate 25,219 of JBKQUS010000115.1, read as the reverse complement.
CAAAGCGGATACAGCGCCAGCACAATGCCGATCCACATCAAATAGACGACTCCAAGGTCAAAACCGGCGTTCGGCGGCACTGGAATGGGCGCACGTCCGGGGCCGGGTTGGGGGCCGTAGAGCCAATCTGCCCGACCGAAACGCAGCAAACTCACCCCCACCGCCAGACCGCGAATCAGCGGCAAGTGAATCAAAAAATAAAACATCGGCACCTGGCCAAAGACCCGCAACGGCCCCAACCACGCCGGCCTTTTCCAGTCAAACAGCGCCAGCAACAGCAGTGCCGGCCCAAGCGTCACCAGCAGAAAACAGAGCGATGGCGGGTACTTCTGGCAATTCACAAAGGACAAGAATGTGAACATCCGGTCCTTCTGTTCGGACCACGGCTTGGGATCACCGTAGGCATTGTTCAGGCGTAGCGCCACGAAAAGCACCGTCAGCGCCACGCCCAGGCCAATCATCCATTTCCTGCGTCCAGCCTCATCCTGCCTCAACACCGTGCCGAACCCATAGCCCGCCGCCATCACGCCGATCCAGGGGACCAGTGGATAAGTGATGGCCCAAGTCACCCCGGTCGGAAATTCAAAAGAGCCACCCGTGTGCAGGATGCGCCACCAACCCGCCCAGGCCCCGAAGCTCTGCGGCGTCACAACGTCAAACATATTGTGCAGAACGATCATTGCCACGCCGAAAGCCGTCACCACCCAAACCGGCAGCCAGACCAAAGCCGCCAGCGTCACCATCGACCACCCGATGGCCCACATCACGATGCCGGGAAACCAATGGAGCGAAATGTTAAAAGTCCACGCGCACCAGTTCAGGTAGGTCAATTCGAGAAACACAAGCCACAGTCCGCGGGTGAGCAGATACCACGACAGTTCGCCGGTTGTTCTGCCGCGCGCCTTGTAGAGAAAGGCGCCCGTCCCCGCCAGAAAGAAGAACACGGGCGCGCAGAAGTGGGTGATCCAACGCGTCAGCGCGAGCGCCGGGAAAGTCCGGCTCAAATCCAGGGGGTAATAGGGCGCGTTGCTGAACATCCCCCGCGTATGATCGAGCGCCATAAGCACCATGACAAACCCGCGCAGCAAATCCACCGATTCCAGCCGCTGGCGGGTTTCAGCGATGTCGGGTGGGCTGCCGGCGGATTTCACTTATTTTTGGAAACTTTTGCTGTGCTTCAGCATAAGCGCAATCCTCTTGAGGGCAAGCCGGAAACCAACACGTCAACTGACCGCTGACACCAGAATGGCGGTTTGAATGCTGACGCGTCGCCGTCATAGTCCGGTTGAAAACTCAGTGCGCGGTCGCTGGCTTAGCGAGGGACGCTTTGGCGCCAGGGGCTGTCGGCACTGGCTCGTGCAGGAGGAAAAGAATCCCCGACAGTGGGATTTCCGGCCTCTCTCCTCCGTCTTTCAATGCGCACGCCAACTCGCACAACATCCTGTCCAGCAGAAAGGCGCGCAGCGTCACGCGCAGGGCCTCTTCGTTGTCCGGCAGGATCCTTGCGCTGGCAACGGCCTGAAAATACGCTTTCAAATAGGCCACGCTGACCCACAGATTCCAATAGCGCAGCCAGGATTGGAAGCGAAGCATGTTTTCGGGAAGGATGCTGCCGCGCTCGACGTGTTGATCGAGCCCGACGGCAGCAGCGTAGTGGAAGGAGCGCAGCATGGTGGCCACGTCGCGCAAGGGCGAATGTTTGAGCCGCCGTTGGCTGATGGCTACGGAGGAATCGCCTTCGAAGTCGATGAACACAAAATCCCTGCCTGTCCAAAGAACCTGGCCCAGACGGCAATCACCGTGCAGCCGAAAGCGGCTGGCGGAGAGGCGTTGGTCGCACAGGGCGCGGCAACTCTGAATGATGGCCGGTTCCAATTCAACCACCCGTTGCGCCAGGGGTTGCGTCTCCGGCGGGAGTGAGTTCCATTGCTGGCGCAGCAGGCGCAAAGCTTGAACCGCGTGGTTGCGCATGGATTGAAACACGGCGCGCTGGTGATGAGGCGTGGAGGGTTCCGGGGCGAAATTCTTGTCGAGAGGGTCCGAGGCCAGGACCCGATGTAATTCGGCGGTGCGCACACCCAGGAGCCGCGCCGATTCAAGAAAGGTGCCGATCGTCTCAGCGACCCCGGCCGGGAAATCCGGTTGGAGAAGTTGCACCGGTTCAGTCAGCGGCACAGCGGCCGATTGTCCCTGGGCGACCCACGTGATGACACGGTCGTAGTAGCGGCTGAGGGCATCGAGCGTAAAATCCCAAGTAGTGGTGGCGGAAGGGAAAAAGGCGTGGACGACGCCCAGAGTATAAACCGTACCGGCGGCGCTTATGTACTCCAAGCCGCCCGCCACCGTCTGGCAATGCGGAAAAGAATGGCGGTTGAGAAATCGGCCCACTTCCAGTTCGGGATTGAGGCCCGGTTCGAGGCGGCGAAAGAATTTGAGAATCAATTTGTCTTCGAAAACGACGGAGGAATTGCTTTGTTCGATTCGCGCCGCGGAAGGTTTGGGCGGAGGGGACTGCCCCATGATGGCGCGCCATCCGGCCAGTCGCACGGGCTCGATCCCGCCCTGAGCTGTCCTGACCCGGCGCGCGCGCCAGATCATTTCAAGGAGCGCGGCGCAAAAATCCGCGCTGCCAAAAGCGTCATATAGAATTCCGCTCAGCGCCGGAGCGGCCAGATTCACTTCCGCAATGACTTGCCGGGGAGAATGCTGACGCAATTCGTCCGCCTCGGTTCCGCTGGCAAAGGCCAGAGGCAGGACATACACTTCCGTGTCCTCGTCCACGTACTCCACCTGAAGAAAGGCCAGTCTTACGCCTGCGCCGCCCGGCCAATTCAGCGGGAAGGTTTCCCTGATGGCGAGGTACTTGACGGTTTTGGATTTGCCCTTGAACCAAGGTTGAGCGCACAGGTATTCGGGCAGAATTTCCTTCATTTGAAACGCATATCTTCCGGTCAATAGCTCCTCCCAGCGGTGGCTCAGGGTTATGGCGGGCAGCCGGACAGATGTGTCCGGGGAAGATTGCACTTCGGCGCGGGAAAACTTCGGTTCGAGCGAAAACCAATAGAAGACATGCGGACCCAGCGACAAAAAATAAGGCCGCTCGGTGATGACGGGGAATTCCGACCGGCCAAACAGTTCGATCGGCGCCGATTGTTGAAAGGCGGACAAATCCAAGCTGACCGGCTGCGTGAAGCGTGACAGGTTGGCCACGACCAGGAGGGTCTCGTTCTGGTAACGAAGGATGTAGCTGAGTATCTTGCGATTATCCGTCTGGAGAAACTCGCATTTGCCCTCGCCCAGGGCGCGCCAACGTTTGCGCAAGGCCAGCATTCGACGCATCCACCAGAGCAGCGAGTGCGGATTGGCCAACTGCACCTCCACGTTGACCGCTTCGTAGTGGTAGCCGGGATCGAGGATGATCGGTAGATAGAGACTCTGCGGATTGGCGCGGGAGAAGCCGGCGTTTTTGTCGGAACTCCATTGCATGGGTGTGCGCACGCCGTTGCGGTCGCCCAGGAAAATGTTTTCCCCCAGGCCGATTTCGTCGGCGTAATAGAGCACAGGAGTGCCGGGCAGTGAAAAAAGCAGGGCGTTGAGCAGTTCGATGCTCTTGCGATCGTTATTCATCAAAGGAGCCAAACGCCGGCGGATGCCCAGATTCAGCCGGGCCTGCTCCACGTGCGCATACATGCGGTACATGTAGTCGCGCTCCTCGTCCGTGACCATTTCCAGGGTCAACTCGTCGTGATTACGCAGAAAAAGCGCCCATTGGCTGGTTTCGGGAATCGGGGGCGTTTGCTCCAGAATGTCCACGATGGGCTGGCGGTCCTCCATGCGCACCGCCATGAAAAGCCGCGGCATGAGCGGAAAATGGAAGGCCATGTGGCATTCGTCGCCGCGGCCCTGGCCAAAGTAGGCGGCGGCATCTTCAGGCCATTGATTGGCTTCGCCCAGCAACATGCGGTCGGAATATTCTTCATCCACATGCTGGCGGAGCTTCTTCAAAAAGGCGTGCGTCTCGGGTAGATTTTCGCAACTGGTGTCCTCGCGTTCGTAGAGGTAAGGCACGGCGTCCAATCTCAGGCCATCCACCCCCAAGTCGAGCCAGAAGTCCACTACTTTGATCAAGGCTTCGTGCACGTCGGGCGAGGCGTAGTTCAAGTCGGGCTGATGGGAGAAGAACCGATGCCAGTAATAGGCATCCGCCAGACGGTCCCAATGCCAGTTGGAATGCTCAACGTCCTTGAAGATAATGCGGGCGTCGCGGTACTCCGTGGCGGTGTTGCTCCAGACGTAGAAATTGCGCCAGCGGCTGCCGGGCTTTGCCCGCCGGGCGCGCTGAAACCATGGGTGCTGATCGGAAGTGTGGTTGAGCACCAGTTCGGTGATGACCCGCAGCCCCCGGCGGTGCGCCTCGCGCAAAAACGTTTTAAAGTTCGCCAGCGTGCCGTACTTGGGATGCACCGCGCAATAATCGGAGATATCGTAACCGTCGTCCTTGAGCGGCGACGGATAAAACGGCAACAGCCAGATCGCTGTCACGCCGAGATCCTTGATGTAATCCAGTTTCTGTGTCAGGCCGCGAAAATCCCCCGTGCCATCGGCGTCGCTGTCATAGAAGGCGCGGACGTGGACTTCGTAAATGACTCCGCTTTTGTACCAAAATGGATCGGGGTCCAGTCCCTGGCGGTTGGGATCCGGCGGGGGCATGGGCTAGCCGTGGTTGTGGCCGGCCAGGGCAGGTTCGCGCTGTTCTTCCAGCGTGCCGGCTTCGCTCAGGTCAGCCAGCAGGCGGCGAACGGCGATATGGCTGCTGAGATAATACAGCGCGGCGGTATTGGCCACTCCCACGCGAACCGTGCAGGCTCCGGGCGGCAGCGCGCGGAACAGGTCCTCGTCCGTCCAATCGTCACCGATGCCGAGGATGAATTCCGGCGCACGGTCTTTGAGCCACTCCAGGGCGGCGGCACCTTTATTGATGCCGCTCGGGCGAACTTCAATGACTTTACGCCCTTCCAACACTTGCACATCGATGTTGCGCGTGTAATCGGCCAGGGTGTCGAGCAATTCCTGCGCCCGAACGCGCGCCTGGTCCGGATCGGCGCGGCGATAATGCCAGGCGAGCGAAAAATCCTTCTCCTCCAGCAAGGCGCCGGGGAGTCGATCCACGTAAAGCTGGAGGATCGGGCGCACGCGTTCCATCCACTCGGCGGTGAGGTTCTTAAACATGCGCCATTCCCCGCCCTGTGGGCGCAACCAGATGCCGTGCTCCGCCACCAATCCCACTGGCAACCCTCCGAACCATGCCTCCAGATCGCGCCGCGACCGGCCGCTGACAATCACAACATCGTTGCGGGCATCGCCGCCAAGTCGTGAGAGAAGTTCCAACAACTCCGAATCCGGGCGGGCCAGGCGCGGCGACGACGCGAAAGGCACAAGTGTGCCGTCGTAATCCAGAAACAAAATCCGGCTGGCGGCCGCGCGGTAATTTTTAAGCAAGCCGGAGGAAACATTGCCGGTAAGGAGCCGGGCCGAACGCGCAGCCTCGGTCTTCTGCGTGGCCAGCAAAGCCTGCACAAATTCGTCCGCCCAGCGGTTCACATCATAACGGCGCAGTCGGTCCTGTAAAAACTGGTTTCGCCGCGCCTGCTCCTCAAGCGGCATGGTCAGGGCCTGCTCCAGGGCGCGGGCGAAATCATCCGTGTGAAATGGATTGATGAGCAAGGCCTCGCCCATTTCCTTGGAGGCCCCGGCCATCTCGCTCAAAACCAAAACGCCAGTCTGGTCAGGGCGCGAGGCGATGAATTCCTTGGCCACCAGGTTCATGCCGTCGCGCAACGGGGTGACCAGCGCCACGTCGCAAAGCCGGTAGAGCGGAACGATTTCTTCGGCGGTGAGATTGCGGAATTGGTAAATCAAGGGCGTCCAATTCACGTTGCCATAAGCGCCCACGATCCGCCCGACGGTTTCCTCCAATTCCTGTTTCATGGCCTGATAGCTGCGGACGCCGATGCGGGACGGAGCCACCGATACGATCAAAACCACCTTGCCGTGCCATTCAGGATGGCGTTTGAGGAACAGATCGTAACCGTGCAAACGGTTTAGAATGCCCTTGGTGTAGTCGAGCCGGTCCACGGAAAAAATGACTTTTCGCCCCTGGAAATTCTGGCGCAATTCCGCCACGCGGCTTTCGGTTTCGGCCGTCGCGGCCATTTCCGCGAAGCGCGCGAAATCGATGCCCATGGGAAAGGTGTCCACTTTGACCACGCGGTCGCCCAAAGCCAGATCGCCCAAGTGGTGCTCGTAGCCCGACGTGCGCAGCACGGAGGTGAGGAAGTCGCGCGTGTAGTCGTGGGTATGGAATCCAATCAGGCTGGACCCAAGCAGGCCTTCAATGATTTCCGCGCGCCAGGGCCGCGGCAGCAAACGAAACACCTCGTACGATGGAAACGGAATATGCAGGAAGAAACCAATGGGCATGTGCGGGAACCGCTCCCGCATCAGGCGCGGCAGGAGCAACAGGTGATAATCATGGATCCACAGAATGTCGTCCGGCTGTAACACCTCCGCCAGGGCGCTGGCGAAAGCGCGATTGACACGCTGGTATTCCTCCCAATGCTCCTCCTCGAACTGGGCAAGGGTCGTGAAGTAATGGAACAGAGGCCAAAGCGTGCGATTGCAAAAGCCATGGTAAAAGCGGTCCATGCTTTCATCTGCTAGGAAGACGGGGCAAGCCTTGAAATGCTCCTGGCCGAAGGTCCTCACAGCCGCTTCCTGCCCCGGCGCAACGCTGGCCCCCGGCCATCCCACCCACAAAAAATCCAGCCGCCTGGGCGCGTCGGCACTGGCGCGATCCAGGTAACTCCAAAGTCCGGTCGTCAATCCGCCCGGGCTGGGCGTAAATTGCGGCCGGCCATCTTTGATTGATACCGTGAACGGCAACCGGTTTGAAGCAATGACCAAACGCATGATGCATTCTCCTTCCATTGATTCCGCCCGATCCATCGGGCCATCGTTGCTGCGGGCCGCCGTGAATTCACGCGAGCCGACCCAGCTTCCAATATTTACCTGACCTCCTGAGCCGTCAAATTACTGCGCGCCGGTTCTGGCTGGACAGGGGGAACAATACTCTGGCCTTGGGCCGGCAACGCCCCCGCCGGCTGTTTTTTCCCAGCCGTCTCCCTCGCCAAGCCGGAAGGATGCTGGCCCGGGATTCCGGGCTGAGCCGGAGAAGACTTCCGTGAAAGGGCCGTGGGAACTTGCGCCCGCTCAGCCGCTTCGTGGATCGGAACGATGGCAAAGGTCTTGCCAGCAGCCTTTTGTATGACCTCAATGCCAGGGCCTTCGTTGACCAGGACCTCGCGTTTGACGCCGTCGATTACCCGGACGTCCAAGCCAACCTTGAAAGTTTTAGCAGCCTTGTTGAGGATCACCGCATTGTTGAGTATGACAGAGGCGCGTCGGATTGGATCGGTCAAGTGGGCGGCGGGCACAAAAACAAATTGCGATGGAGCGGCCACCTGGCTGAAAAATAAGAATCGCGGCGGAGGCAGGGGAGCCCAGCCCACATAACCGCCTCCATAGCGCCAGGATACCCAGGCCGGAGCCCATTTGATGTCCGGCACCCAAACCCATCCCACTTTCGGGTCAACAATCCAACTACCGTAATGGTAGCAGGCCCAACCCCATGGTTCGTCACTGTGCCAATACCACCCGCATTCGGTCCAGACCCAATAACCATTGCAATACGGCCGCCAGTCAACCGGAACATTGGACGGATGCCAGCAGCGTCCGTAAGACTTCACCTCGATCCACTTGCCGTAGGTGGCCAGCGGCGCGTTGAAATCGGTCTTGGCAAGAACATGCAAAGGGGCGGCCACTTCGAGCGTCGCGTTGGCCGCCAATGCGCCGAAGCTTATTGCGCCGATCACCCCGATTCCCAACCATTTCAAAAACGCCTTCATGACCAATCCTTTCGTTTTCCAAGATTGCATGTATTCGAATACCGGGGAGCAAGTGCCATGCCCGCCGTCAAAATGGAGTGAATCTGAAGGCCGTGCCGGCGGATTTCAAGCGGCCAATGGGCTGGATGGCACATGGGAGACCACCTGTGGCACAAAAACACCCATGTCGTGGAGTCATTATAATGGCCCCTTATCCTTGTCATTCCAACATTTTGACAAAACCCGGAATTTCGGCCTGTTTTATGCGGTGGTATTTTATTTGGTGAGGAAGGGAATTGAAGGAAAGGAGTTAAATATGAAAATTCGAATGTTGAAACCTATAGTGCTGGCGGTGGCAATGGGGCTTTGCGCAGCCGGTTGCAACGTCCACATGACTCCGCCAGGCGCTGAGGTGGTGGTTTCCGGCGCTCCGCCTCCACCGCCCGTGGAAGTGGACATTGAAACTCCCATGCCCGGCCCCGGTTTTATCTGGATCGGGGGTGCTTGGGTCTGGGGTCCAGCGGGCGGTTGGGTTTGGGAAAGAGGTCATTGGGATCGCCCGCCATTCTTTGGCGCGGCCTGGGTGCCGCACCATTACGAGATGCGCAATGGCAGGCATGTCTTTGTCCGGGGGGGATGGAGATAAAATCGCACAGCGGGGGAAGGCGGATGCCCCCGCAACAAGGAAAGGAAATGCTATGAAAAGGAAGAACTTGATTCTGGGGGCATTGTTGCTTCTCCTCGTTGCCGGATGCAGCAAATCCGAGAGCGACACCAGTAGCAGCAACGCTTCCAATCCAACCACGAACGCGCCGGTCGCGACCAATGGCGCGGCGACCACAAACAAATGAGGACGGTTTGGTGAGGCACAGAGCCGCCGCACTTGCGCGCTGTCGCCAGGTGCGGCGGCGGAACCGCTGTGGAAATAGCCTCAAATTACTTTCACACGAAGTCCTTCGGTGAGCAGCTAATACCGCTCCAATCTATAAAAGGCGTGGTGGCCGATGATGGCCACCGGCTGTATTCCTTTGGCCCAATAAGGATGTTCGGTGGCGCGGGTAAAATGGTTTGCGGAGCGGGCAAGGCCGGGCAACCGGGACGGGGTTTGACACGCGGTTTGCGCGAGTTGCAAGGCCTGCTGATAGTCCGGTTCCCGGCCGAATTTCCGGATGAGCCGATCGAGGGTCGTCCCGTTCAGGCAGGAAAACGAGTGAAATCGACCGCAGTGCGCCGAGACGATTTGCAGCGGAGTCCGCCCTTTTTCCACGGCCCTCTGGTGAACAACTTCGGCCACGGCAGTCATGCCTGGCGCGCCTTCGGACCATGCTTCTCCCATCAGGACCGCGGCGACGGCCTTTTCCTGGTAGGGTTGCCCGAGCGCTGCCAGTTGCAAGCCGCACAGATAAATTGAGAAAAACCATTTCATGTCTCTTTTTGGTCTCGGAATTCCCCATGCAGGCGCCAACGGGTCCTTCGGTGCCCACACTCCGACCCGCTCATAGCTTGAGCCGTGCCAAGATGATCCGTTCGCGGAGGACACTGGCAATCTGCCAAGCTTAATTTATCGCTGGCGCGGTAAATGAAATGCTGGCACATTGACCGCGCTGCCACAGGGCGCGCTGCAGATTGCTAATATAATCTATGAATACAAATGTTCAATCGGAAGACGTGGTCTTCCAAAAAACGCGGGAATTGTGCGAAGCCATCGTCCAAGCGCCCCAATTTCAAAGCATCCGCCGGCAAATGGATTCATTCATGGCCGATGCCGAAGCGCAGCAGCAGTACGAAAGCTTGAGTGAAAAGGGCCGCCAGTTGCACCAGAAACAGCACCAGGGATTGGAATTGGCGCCGGCGGAAATCTCGGCCTTCGATGCGGAGCGCGAGGCGTTTTTCCGCAATCCGACGGCCAGGGGTTTTATGGAAGCGCAGGAGGCCATGCAACATATCCAGGAAGCGGTCAGCCAATTCGTGAGCAAGACGTTCGAGCTGGGACGGGTGCCGTCCGCGGAAGACCTTGAAGGCGGCTCGTGCGGTCCCGGCTGCGGCTGCGAGCATTGATTTCTGATCAAAAACACACTCTCAGAAAAATTCTCCGAGGCCGCCGCCCGGCACGGATATACGACCGCGCCGATCAAATCGACGCGGATGCCGCCGGGCGTTCCCTACATTGTTGGCAACGAGGCGGCTGAACGATTCAGCTACTATGGCATGCGGGCCATATTGGTCACGTTCATGACCCAATATTTGATGAACGCTCAGGGATTGCCTGACCACATGGGCGAGACGGATGCCAAAGTGTGGTTTCATCTGTTTGTTTCGGCGGTTTATTTTCTGCCGCTGCTGGGGGCGATCATTGCCGATGCTTTTTGGGGCAAGTATCGGACGATCATGATTCTTTCACTGGTCTATTGCGCGGGACATGCGTCGTTGGCACTGAATGACACGCGAGTCGGGCTGTTTCTCGGGCTGGGCTTGATTGCGCTGGGGGCTGGCGGAATCAAGCCGTGCGTTTCGGCCAACGTGGGCGACCAGTTCGGGGCGAGCAACCAGCATTTGATTCCGCGCGTTTTCAGTTGGTTTTACTTTTCGATCAATTTTGGCTCGGCTATTTCGACGCTGCTCATTCCAAAAATCTTGAGAGGCCACGGCCGGTTTTCAGGGCCTCACTGTGCTTTTGCGCTGCCAGGCATCCTGATGTTCATCGCCACCGTGATCTTTTGGTTGGGACGCAGGAAATTTGCCCACATTCCCCCAACCGGACGGGAGTTTATGCACACCAATTTCACTCGGGAAAACCTCAAAATCGTCGCCCGCCTGTACATCATATTCGTGTTTGTCGCGGTCTTTTGGGCGCTCTTTGACCAGACGGCTTCGTCATGGGTTTTGCAGGCCGGGAAAATGGACTTGCACTGGCTCGGTGTCGAATGGACTGCCGAACAAATGCAGGCGCTCAACCCGGTCTTCATTCTGATTTTGATCCCCATTTTTTCCTACGGGATATACCCGCTGATTGACAAAGTTTTTCCATTGACGCCCTTGCGCAAAATTGGCATCGGCTTCTTTGTGGCCATTCCATCGTTTTTGATACCGGCCTGGATCGAGACCCGCATCGGGCATGGCTTCCATCCCAATGTCGTCTGGCAGGTTGTCTCTTACCTTTTCATCACCGCGGCGGAGGTTCTGGTCTCCATCACCGCCCTGGAGTTTTCCTACACCCAAGCCCCGAAGCGAATGAAGTCGTTGATCATGGCTTTTTATCTGACATCCGTCACCCTGGGTGACCTGTTCGTCGCCGGGGTCAACAAGTTTATTGAAAATCCCGACGGAACGACCAAACTGGCGGGGGCTAGCTATTACCTGTTTTTTGCGGAGGTCCTGCTTGGCTCGGCGGTCATTTTCATTTTCGTGGCGCGCCGGTTCAAGGCGCAAACGTTCATCCAGGACGAAGTGCCGGCGGTGGTTTGATTTGTAAAGATGAATGAGCCGTTCCCAGCAGATGAGTTGCGTGATTTGCAGCGCGCCAAATCGCTTCTGGAGAACCGGTCCTTTGCCTTAAAGCTGTCCGATCTCTTCGGCTTGCCCATCAATGCCGGCTTCGCCTTGCTGCCCAAAAGGTGGTCCCGGCAAATCAATCGCGCGGCCCAGGCCGCCTTGTTCAAGGCCCTGCAAGTCGCCGTGGCGACGACCGGCAGAAAGAGCATGAAACCCCCATCGAATCGCTGGCACAAAGTGCTGGCGGGCGCCTCCGGCAGCGTGGGCGGCGCATTCGGCCTGGCAGCCTTGGCGGTCGAGTTGCCCATCTCCACGACGATCATGCTGCGTTCCATTGTTCAGATAGCCCGCAGCGAAGGCCAGGATGTGCGCGATTGGGCGACCAAAACCGCCTGCCTGGAAGTCTTTGCCCTCGGCGGAGCAAAAAAGTCAGTGGATCCGCCCGAAACACCGTATTGGGCCACACGACTGGCTTTGACGCAGAGCATGAAGGAAGCCGCTTCGCATCTGGCCCGGAAGGGCGTCGTGGAACGGACGGCGCCGGCGCTGGCGCGATTTGTCAGCGCGATTGCTTCGCGCTTTGGAGCGGTTATTTCCGAGGAAGTGGCGGCCAAGGCGCTACCGATCATCGGGGCCGTCGGCGGCGGCGTCATCAACGTGATCTTCATGAACCACTTCCAACAAGTGGCGCGCGGTCACTTCATCGTCCTGCGCCTGGAAAAAAATCATGGTCAGGCGGCTGTGAAGAAACAATACGAGGCGCTGCCCGACTGAAGCGGGCCGGCTGCATCCATCCGTCAAACAGCCCGGTCGCCCGGCGATTTCCGCACCGAGCGGGCCAGCCAGTCCAAATAACGCGCATTGCCGCCGGTCAGCGGCAGGACGATAAATTCCGGCGTGTCGTAGGGATGATTGACAAGCACCAGTTCTTCGAGTTGGCGGAGATGGCGCCGGATCGTTTTGAAAATGATCAATACCTCGGCGCCTGACTCCATCCGGCCCCGCCACCAGTAATGGGATTCGATGCCGGGGACCAGATTGGCACAGGCAACCAGGCGCGCTTGCAGGGCGCTTTTAGCCAGGTGGCGCGCCGCCTTCCGGTTGGGCGCCGTGACGAGCACGATATGGAATTGCGCCGCGCTTTTCATTCCGAGGTGGAATCAAGCCTTTCGTTCGGGACGGGCGCCGTAGCTTTTGACCACCCAATCGCTCAGCACCTTGTCGGGCGCATCGACGGCCTCTGTGTCAATTGTAAATTCCTGCAAGCCGGTGTTCTGGGAAACCAGTTTCAGCCCGAATTGGAAGTCCTTGAAGCGGGCCGCGCACAGGTCCCGCACCGGCACGGCCTGTTCCAGGGCCAGGGCCACGAGGCGGTCGGCTGCGGCATCGGTGAAGCGGATGGCCAGCTTGTGGTTTTCCGCAAAGCGCGCGGCGAATTCATTGACCAACTGCCGCGCCACGACCCGTTCCTCTTTTTGGCTCTCCGCCAGAAGCTTTTGTAACTCCGCTCCCGGGTGGTCCACCAGTTCCCCGGTGACAACAAAGCGGCGCACGTTGGTCGAGGGCAGCTCGAACTTGAAATCGCGAAAGATGCGCTCGCAAATGGTCATCAATCCGCGCGCGCCGATGCTTTCCTCCCCGGCCAGGTCGGCGACGCGGCGCAGGCCGTCGTCCTGGAAAAGGACGTCGATGCCGTAGGCGGCAAAAGTTTGTTCGTATTGACGGATGATGCTGCCCTCGGAGCTTTTCAGGATGGTGTACAAATCCTCCACGCTGAGCGGATGGCAGACGACGCGCACCGGCAAACGACCGATGAATTCGGGTTCAAAACCGTATTCGATAAAGTCGCGCGTTTGAATTTGATCAAGGGCGCTCTGGGCGTCCGCCTTGCTGGCAGGCGGGGCGCTGAAACCAATCGTGGCCTCGCGCAGGCGTTTCTGGACAATTTTCTCCAGGCCATCGAAAGCGCCGCTGACAATGAATAGGATATGCTTCGTATTTATGGTGCCGGGCGACTTTTTGCCGCGCTGGCTCAAGTCCATCATGGCTTGGATCTGGCCGCTGATGTCGTTGGGCGAGCGGGCCGGCACTTCGGTTTCCTCCATCAACTTGAGCAGATTGGTCTGGACGCCCCGGCCGCTGACGTCCCGGCCGTTGATGTTGGAGACGGAGGCGACTTTATCGATCTCATCGATGTAAATGATGCCGTATTGGGCGCGCTCGGCATCGCCATCCGCCCGGCGCAACAACTCCCGGACCAGGTCTTCAACGTCCCCGCCCACGTAGCCCGTCTCGGAAAACTTGGTCGCGTCGCCCTTGACGAACGGCACGCCGATCAGGTCGGCGGCATTGCGGATGAGGTAGGTTTTGCCCACGCCCGTCGGCCCGACCAAAATGATGTTTTGTTTGGAATAATTGGGCTGGTCCTTGCCGTCCCGGGCCAGGCGCACATGATGATAGTGGTCGCACAAGGCCACGCTGAGAACCTTCTTGGCCTCCTCCTGCTTGATGACGAAGCGATCCAGGTAAGCTTTGACGTCACGCGGTTTGCGGTTGAAGGAAAACTCGCTTTGCGTCGGTTCCGGCGCAGGCGCGTCGGCCATCCCGCTCGTGTCGCTTTTCGGCGGCGGCCCGCTGGAGAGGTGCTGCCGCATAAACTCCTGCAATTGGCGCTGAAATTCCTCCGGCGAAGGCGGTCCGTTGAAAATGCCTTTTCCCATAATCACTCCAAGTTAGCTCACTTCCGGCAGAGTGCCACGATTATTGGAAAAGGCACGAGAACATTCCCGCCGTCCCACATCAGAAGCAACGGTCCCAAAGGGCAAAGTCGCAAAGAAAATCGCTTTGATTCACTTTGATTCGTATGACTGGCCCAAGCCCTGGTTGTTTCGTAAAACGTTGATGTATGGATATTTCCATACGCTTTTGCCTCCAGAACACCACTTTGACTCGGTGTAATTAAATTAATCCCGCTTTGACCCGGCTTTGCCGCGGGGCTTCCGCCGTCGGCGAATCCAGTTTTGGCGAAAGTGGAAGCCTCGGCAATGGCGGGCGTCGAATCCTGACTTCGTTCATGTCTTTTGATCATTGGGGATTTATTTTTTGGTCGAAACAGGTCGAAATGACTCGAAACAGGTCGAAACGACGAGCAGCGACGGAACGAACCGGTCGTGCCTCGCCTCTGCAATGGCGGCTTTTCCTCTGCATTCTGCCTTCATAATTCAGACTTTTTCCTTTCATCATGGCACAGGCGGATGGACAAAGGCTGTCCAGGTGACAATATTTAGGGATGGCGTGACAAGAAGCCGCGAAAAAGCACATAAGTTCGCAAGAGGGAACTGTGACAGGATAATCGCCCTTGGAACCACCCCTAAACGGACTGACCCCTAAATGACCCCTAGAAGTCCCTGTCTCAACTGAGCTTTTTATCGGACAAAAAATGACCCGTCTTTCCCAAATTCGGGAGAGCTTTTCAGCGGCCTTTCGCCACATACTTCTGGTCGATTTGCAATTTGACTTGGTGTGGCATGGCCCGGCAAGCCTGCGCCATTAGCCAGATTCGGGCGATGATTCTGAAGGCTTTAAAATGGGCCGTGCAACCAAAAGAGTGCTCACAAGATCCCCTTTCAACTTTGTACCCAAATCGGACCAAAAAGGACGGCGGATAGGAAACAAAGGAACCACATGAAAATTAAAATCCAACATCCATATACTCGTCTCGACGGAGTCTCGCGCACAAGGTGGGTCGCGCTGGCCATGCTGGTGCTCTGCACTTCTGCACCCTCCGGTGCCGAGGCCCAAGGCACGGCCTTCACCTATCAAGGTCAGCTCCAGAACAATGGCAGCCCGGCCAACGGCAACTACGGCTTCACTTTCGCGCTGTTCAACACCAACAGCACCAGCGGCAGTCAAATCGGCGGCACGCTGACCAATCTGGACGTAGGCGTGACCAACGGCCTGTTCATCGTCACGCTCGATTTTGGCGACGTTTTTGCCGGCAACGCAACCTGGCTGGCCATCGGAGTGCGCAGCAACGGCGACAGCAGCTTCACTGCGCTCAGTCCGTTGCAGGAACTGACGCCCACGCCGTATGCCATTTACGCGCCCAATGCAGGCTCCGCCACCAGCGCCGGATCAGTTTCCGCGGCCAACATCGTGGGAACCATCCCGGTCACGCAACTGCCGGCGGGCGTTGTCACCAATGGCGCGAGCGGCGTGCAGATTACCGGCACATTCAGCGGCAATGGCGCAGGGTTGACCAACGTGAACTCCTCCAATTTGACCGGCACCTTGCCCTTGTCCACAATGCCCACGCTCCCTTTACAAACCCCGCTTGGCACGCAACAGTCCAATGTGTGGTCTTATCCGCTCACCGGCCCTGGAACGAACGTGGTCCAAACCGGCTATTATTTGCCTACGCTTGGGGTTTATTCCGGTTTGCAGCCGCCGTCCTTTGTTGAGACAAATCCTCCCATGCATTGGAATCCGGGCGGTCGGCAAATCCTTGGTGGCGCATACGACTGGTTGAAGAACTGGTATTTCATGGTTGGCAACGGCATCAATCCCATTGCATTCTCGAACGATCTGCACTGGAGCAACAACGTTCTGCCCCTGACGGTCGTGTTCACCAATACCGGAATGCCGGTGCCTCCCGGCCCTTCCTGCATCACGTATCTCAATAACACCTATTATACAAATACTCTCGTATGGACATCGTGGCAGGGTATTGACGACTCATATTCCTATTGCACCACCGAAAGACTTTACTTTTTTAGCGCGGCCAATGGACAGTCGAATTATCCATCTGTGACGATTAACAGGCCCAACGGCTGGACAAATGCGGCGATGCAGGTCACAATGGATAATGCGGGGCATTTTGTGGCGGCATTTATCGCCAGTGATTCTCCCGCAACAGGTGGTTTCAACCAATTTACTCCCACCAACTTCATCGCATTTTTCACAACCAATGGAGTGTTTATCAATACGTTGAACACCGATGCCGGGATTTTGGAAAATCTGGGCATCGCCTTCGACACCAACTATGGCAATTACTTCGTTGCAGGCCAAAGCTACGCGGGCGGGCCACAAAGCCTGTTTATGGTCACGGCGCAAGGCCATGTCATATCGCTGGACGATGGGATTGCAGATAACAACCCGTGGACCCCCGGACTGATTCTGGCCAACGGCGTTTGGCTGACCCATTGCACCAGCAATCTCAGCGACCCGGCCCGACTCACACTGGAGACGGTTGACGATGATGGAACATTTTACGATTTCAACCTTACCCCGACGAACCTTCAGGGTTTCTTTGACCCGGTGACGGGGATTTATTCGCCGCTGACAAATGCCGTTAGCAACATAGGCGGCCTTACCAACATTGCTTTCAACTTTCCGGGTGGCCCTGTGCTTGGAGATATTAGTTTAAATGCCACCGGTAATGGCGGCGGTAATTGGTCTTTTGTCGGCCCTGGAGACGTTGGCACTACCTATTTTTCAAGCGGTCTTTGGGAAGAATATGGCCCCGGCAGCATTGGAACAATCTATATGACTAATGACGCTCTGGTTGTGGGGGGCACATTAACTGCTACACAAGGTTTTGCAAGCTTTGGAGCGGCAACTTATACCATCAATGCCACCGGTTACACGAACACCGGACTAAAAGAGATTCGCATCCCCAATTTTGCCGGAACATCAGTGCGATTGACGAATATGGTGTCGGGAGTGAATATTACACTCGGAACCGTAACCGCCGAATTGCAAATTCTGCAACCACATGAAGCATTAATTGGCACTTTGTGCAGCGGCAATGGGGTGGATTTTTAATATGAGTAACCAAAATAACAAGGAAGATGTGCACGTTTCTATACCTATGAAGTGGTTTATTGTCGTGCTTTGCTGTGTTATAGGTGGGCCTACTGCTACTACTAGGTTAGTAGCCTTTGTAATGCATGAAGCTCCTGTTGAACAAAAAGGAGTCACAAAAGAAGTAGGGCAATTGTGAAAAATTGGATTCTCCTTTTTGGTTTGCTGATTCCGGCCCTGAGCCAGGCGCAATCTTATTCCGTTGACTGGTATAAAGTCGCCGGTGGCGGCGGCTCCAGCAGCGGCACGAACGGCGGCACTGTCTATTCCGTCAACGGCACAATCGGCCAGCAGGACGCGAGCACCGCGATGACCGGCGGCAGTTATTCTTTGACCGGCGGGTTCTGGAGCTTGATTTCCGTGGTGCAAACGGCGGGGCTGCCGAACCTGACCATCACACATTCCGGCAACCGCGTCTTTGTATCCTGGCCGGACACGGGCAGTTACACGCTGCAACAGAACAGCAATCTGGCTGTATCGGCGGGCTGGGCAACGAGTGGATATACCGTCACCACCAACTCCCCCACCGGCACCAACAGCATCACGATCACGTCGCCGACGGGGAATTTGTTTTTCCGGCTGGCCAATCCTTGAAGCAGTCCGAGCCAATTGGCTCAGCCTCGCCCTGAAACGCACCTCCCAACCAATCTCATGGGGCGAGGCTCCCGGCGAGCCGGGGTTGGTTTCTGGGAAAAACCGGAGGCTCCGAGTCTCACCCCACCGGTTGGCGGCGTGGAGGTGGAAATGGTGGTGGACAGAGCGGGCAGGGCCGGGCATGCTGCATGGCGCGATATTTGGCCCGGTTGCCAGGGCACCGGAGCACATCGCTTTAGATTTAGATTATGACGATAACGGAGACTGCGGCAAGAAGCCGGAACACAAGCCCGGGCCATCAAATCCGCCACACTGCAATTCTTGCCACACTCATCGTGGTCGGTTGCGCCGGGGTCACCAGCGCGCCGCCGACGCTCAAGGATGCTTACAGCAAGGATTTCCTCATCGGCGTGGCCGTCAATCAAAGGCAGTGCGCCGGGCGGGACAAGCGGGGCGATGCGATCATCCAAGCCAATTTCAACTCGATCACGCCGGAAAACGTTTTGAAGTGGGAATTCGTTCATCCAAACCCGGACACCTACGCTTTTGCAGGGCCGGATTTGTATGTCAAGTTCGGTGAGGAGAACCACATGCTCATCGTGGGCCACACGCTGGTCTGGCACAGCCAGACGCCGCATTGGGTGTTTCAGGACACCAACGGCCAGCCTTTGGACCGCGAGGCCCTGCTCAAGCGGATGCGCGACCACATCCAGACCGTCGTCGGCCGTTACAAGGGCCGCATCAAAGTCTGGGACGTCGTCAACGAAGCCCTGAACGAAGACGGCACTCTGCGCCGGTCGCCCTGGCTGAAGATCATCGGCGAGGACTACATCGCCAAAGCCTTCCAGTACGCGCATGAAGCGGATCCCGACGCGGTGCTGCGTTACAATGATTATGCCCTGGAGTTTACAGCCAAACGCAAGGGCGCCATTGCGCTGATCAAGAAACTTCAAGCGCAGGGAGTGCCGGTCACGGCCATAGGGTTGCAGGGACACGCCAATCTAAACTGGCCAACCGCGGAACAGGAAGATAACGCCATCACCGACCTGGCCGAGCTGAAACTGCCATTGATGGTGACTGAAATGGACATCGACTGCTCCCGCGGCGGCCAGAGAACGACCAGCGCGGACGTCGCCGCCAACGCCCGCCTGCAGGCGGAAGGACGCTCATCCACACCCGGCCTTTCCCCCGCCCTTCAGCAACAACTGGCCAGCCGTTACTCCGAACTGTTTGGCGTATTCATCAAACACAAGGATGTGGTCAAGCTGGTGACACTGTGGGGCGTGACCGACGCCGATTCCTGGCGGGCGCGCGGCAACCCGCTGTTGTTTGACAGGATTGGCCGGCCCAAGCACGCCTTTGACGCGGTGATCAAAGCGGCGGGACAATAGCCAAACCGGCTGGACATCAAGCGCTTTCCAAGATGGCGATGGCGGTGGCGTGTTGGGCGGTGTGACTGAGGCTGAGATGGACGATCCGACCGCCCCGTTCGCGCAGGAGGGTTTGGCCTTTGCCGTGCAGCACCACAAAGGGTTCGCCGGAGTCCTTGCGGCAGATTTCCATGTCCTGCCAGCCCAATTGACGTCCGATCCCGGTGCCGAAGGCCTTGGAGATGGCTTCTTTTCCGGCAAAACGCGCCGCCAAAAACGGGCCGGGGGATTTGTAGGAAAGGCAGTAGGCCAGCTCGGAGGGCCGGAGTATCCGCCGCAAAAACCGGGCGCCGAATTTCTCGCGGGCGGCTTCCACGCGCCGCACCTCGATGATGTCAATGCCGGTGCCGAGGATCAAGATGACCGGGCGGGGTTCAAGGTTGGCTGGCTTCCTCCAAGGCAAGCAGCATCTCGCGCACGGCCGTGGCCAGGCCGACGACCACGGCGCGGCTGATGATGCTGTGCCCTATGTTCAACTCGACCAGATGAGGCACCTGGCGGAGGGCGGGAACGTTTCTGTAATTCAGCCCATGGCCGGCGTTGACCTGGAGGCCGGCTTGATGGGCTTGCGCGGCCGCCGCGGCCAGGCGCTCGAGTTCCGCGGCCCGCTCGCGCTTGCGATGAAAGTTCTCCGCAAATGCGCCGGTGTGGAATTCGACAAACTGGCTGCCCACGCGCGCCGCGCCTTCGATCTGCGCCGGATCGGGTGTGATGAAAAGACTTACCTCAATGCCGGCGTCGTTGAGTTTCTTGCGCGCCTCAGCGAGGGCCGGCCAATGGCTGGCCGCGTCCAGTCCGCCTTCCGTCGTCACTTCAGCGCGCCGTTCCGGCACGAAGCAAACAATGTCGGGTTTGACCTGCAAGGCGATGGAGAGAATCTCGGGCGTGTTGGCCATTTCGAGATTGAGCCGGGTTTTGAGGACCTGGCGGAGTTTCCGGATGTCGCGATCCTGCATGTGTCTGCGGTCTTCGCGCAAGTGGGCGGTGATGCCGTGCGCGCCGGCTGATTCGCAAATGAGGGCTGCACCGATCGGGTCCGGCTCCCCGCCCTCGCGTCCGTGGTAGCGGGCCTCGCGCAAGGTGGCGACATGGTCAATGTTCACTCCCAGCTTGAGCATAAGGTGCTAATGTGTTCGCACTGGCACGCCAGACATGGTCATCTTCGCTTCCGGGAGCAGACTCCAGTCGAGCGGGCCGGCCGGCGTATCGGTGAGCCAATGCGAAAACAGAACCAACTCCAGGCTCGACAAAACAAAGGATGAATTGCGAACGATGGTCAACTCGTTGGGGCTGGTTCGGGTCACTTCCGTGGCGGTGTTGGCCAGGAAAGGGGTCAAACCGAGCAGCCACTGCCTTACGGTGTTCAGGCGGGGATCAACCCCGGGTGTGGCAGGAGAATTGGGGCGGGGTTTGGCGGCACTGGCCGCTGCCGCGACTGGCTCGCGCGGCCCAATACCGAGCATCTGAAGGATTGGCACCACTTGAGTCACGGTCAGCAAGTGCCGCGCGCGGGGTCCGGTTAGCTCCCAGTCGTAATAGACCAAATTGGTCCGGCCTTCGATTTGAGCCCACAGGGCCTTGGGCGCGGGGCCTGTCCCCTTGGTGAGCGTGAACAGGGTGGCGAGAAGAAATTGGCCGTCGTTGGTCGGCGCGGACTCCACGACGGGGGCGATTAACTCCCGCTTCAACCAGACAATCCGCGACAGCTTGGACCCCCAGGCAAGTTTTGTTCCGTCGAGCTGCTGCAACTTGGGATTCAGGGCGTCGATGGCTTGGGTGGATAATTTCAGCAACGTATTGCCGGGGTCATGCACGGGCCACGCCACATAACTCTGGAAGGCCAGTTCGCTCATTGACCAGAAATAGAACTGGTCGCTCAGTGGATTGGTGCAGAACTGCGAGAGGGTTTCATCGGATTTCAGGTAGGGTTCCACATCCTGGCCGGTGGCAAAACTGAGCAGCGGTTCGCGTACCAGGTTGGTTGGGAAGCTCATTGGGCGGGGGCGCCATTGAATCGGTTCAGGATAAGTCACATGGCTTATCATGTGGAAACTCCCCAGCTCCGCACTGATGCTGATCTCAGTGCGCGCGAGTTTCAGGGGGCAGGAAGACAGCGGGAACCAGTTGGCCAGCCGGGGCCAATCCACATCAGCCTCGAACCAGTTCGTAGTCAGGTCCGGGCCGGGTCGTCCGAACTGCCGGATCTGTTTCAGATAGTCAGAGAGAACCGCGGCCAACTCCCCTCCCCGGCCCACCAACAACCAGTCCCGCGCCGGCATCATCCAAAAAGAATCACCGGCCCCTTTGTTCCATTGTTGCCCGGAGAATTGTCCAACCATGAGTTTTTCCCCCGGCCCGCGCAACGCGGCCTTCAAGTTTTGCTGCCAGACTTGCGCTCGTTGGGGATCCAGTTCGATGGCGAGAACAAAACTGATGGGCTTGCCGGGTGAACCGCCCATGCTGGCCATGGATTCGGACTGCAGCAGGTCATCCAGCAAAGGCCGCAGCAATGCGACGGTTTCCGCGTTCGTTTGAAAATGCAGCGATGCCGCCAGATTCGTGGCCAATCCGTTGAGAACCAAATTCTCGAAGGCGATGGTCGATGGTTGGGCAAAGACGGCTCTGGCAACGGCGACGTTTGTGTTCCCGGCCAACCCGGCGGCCCCGACAAAGTGATATCGGAGCACAACATCATCCGGCTGGCTGGCTGCAACGCAGAGGAAAGGCGTCGCCAGCGCAACGGCGCATGGGCAAAGCCACCTGGAAAAGGCCCTGAGAATTCGCATATAAAGTGCTTTTAATTGCCAAAAACGCCGCTGTTTGGCAAATTTTTTCCGGTTGCTTTTAACGAGTTTCCATTGCTCTTATGCATGGATGTCGCGCCGATTTGCAACCCACTGGCTTCCTTTGTTGTTCTGGATGGTTGCCATCTTTAGCGCTTCCACCAAGCTGGGGTCCTACCAGAATACTTCAAGGTTTGTGGTGCCGTTTCTGTTGTGGCTGGACCCGCACATGACCTGGCAAACCATCGCGCGCGTGCATCTTTGGGTGCGGAAAACGGCCCATGCCGTTGAGTATGCCGTCCTGGGAATTCTCATCTGGCGCGTCGTCCATTCCGCCGCCGCCCTGGCCGCGCATCGCCTTTCCTGGCAATTTCGCTTCGCACTTTTGCTCGCGGCCCTTTACGCCGCAACCGACGAAACACACCAGATCTTTGTTCCCGGCCGTGAACCGAGGGTGCTCGATGTGCTGCTGGACACTTGCGGCGCGGGAATCGGACTGGCTGTAATGTGGTGCTACCTTCGGATGCGAAAACAAAAATAACCATGAAGTGGCCGCTTTGTTCAGTGGCGTTGGTTTATATTGGCGGCATTCTTTTGGGTCATTGGTTCCACCCTCCGCTCCCCGTTTTGTTTGGTCTTTCTTTTCTCACCGCTGGCGCAACCCTGCTCTCGAATCGAAAGCGGCTCTCTTGGTTGATGGCGCTGCTGGTGCTGGCTGGCTGGACCAATCTATCCCGACACACTGCGATCATTTCACCCAACGATTTGCGCTTGCTGGCCGGGCCCGGGCCAGGGGACGTCATTGTGCGCGGCGCTCTCCACGATTCGCCCATGCCGCGCATTTACGAACGGCAGGGCCGGGAGCTGTGGCATTCCTCCGTCGTGATCGACGCCAGGCAAATCCGGCGGGCGCAACAATGGCAGCCCGCATCCGGCAAGATCATCGCTTACACGCCGGCAGTTCTGTCGTCAAACTTCTGCAGCGGCCAGGATGTCGAGGTTGCCGGCGTGCTCGACCTGCCACCGGGTCCGCGGGCGGACGGCTTGTTTGACGCCCGTTCCCGCTATCGGTTTGACACCATCTATTACCAACTGCGCACCTGGTCGGAGGAAGCGTGGCATGTTGCCTCGACTCCCCGGCAAATGCCGCTCGCGGACCGCTTTTCCGCCTGGGCCAGGAAAACCCTCGCGCTGGGTTTGGAACAGGAGGACGAGGCGTTGCGCCTGATTTGGACATTGGCGCTGGATTGGAAAGCGCCGCTGACCGAATCCGTCGAGGAGCCGTTCATGCGCGCAGGAACGTATCACATCTTCGCGGTGGATGGATTGCGCATCGGACTCCTGGCGGGCATCGGGGTGGGGCTGTTGCGCGCCCTGCGGCTGCCCCGGGCGCTGTGCGGACTTGTGGTGGTTCCTGTCCTTTGGTTTTACGCCGGCGTCACAGGCTGGCCGGCCTCGGCGGTTCGGGCCGCCATCATGATGAGCATTGTCATTGGCGGCTGGGCCGGCCATCGCCCGGCAATTCTTGTCAATTCACTTTTTGCGGCGGGGTTTGTCATTCTGCTGTGGGACCCCTGCCAGTTGTTCCAGCCCGGTTATCAACTTTCGTTCCTGGTCGTCCTCTGTATTGCCGTGCTTCTGCCGCTGGTGCGGAACCTGTTTCGATCCTGGGTTTTTGAGAAAGATCCGTTCCTGCCCGAAACGTTGAAACCACGCTGGCCGCCGCTGTTGCACGCGGGGTCCTGCCATGCCATCGACATCTGCGCCCTGTCTTTGGCGGCATGGCTTGGGTCCATTCCGTTGGCGGCGGCATATTTTCATCTCTTTACACCGGTCAGCGTTCCGGCCAACTGCCTTGTGGTGCCGATCACGGCGCTGGCCTTGATGAGCAGCATCGGGAGCCTCTTGACGGGCGCATGGCTGCCCGGACTGGCGGTCCTGTTCAACCACTCGAGTTGGTTTTTCATGGAGTGCATCATCGCCTTGAGCCATTGGGCCGCCCAATGCCCGGCCGGCGCCTTCAACATTTCAACACCCACGCCCGTCACGTTTGCTTTGTATTATCTCGTCCTCTTTTCGGTCTTAACCGGCTGGATCTTTCATTCCAGATTCAAATGGGCGGTGGTCGCGGCGATCCTCGTCCTGGGTCTCTGCTGGCTGGGGCAGCGGGTAGTGGAAATGAAAACCGCCCGGCTGCACCTTCTTCCCCTGAACGGCGGTTCGGCCGTCTTTGCCGACAACACCGGAGAAAGCGTGTTGTTCGATTGCGGCAACATCCAAATGGCGGAGTCCGTCGTCAAACCTTTTCTGCGCGCGCAGGGTGTCAATACTCTTGACTCGTTCGCGCTGACCGTCGGGCACGTGCAGGACGGCGGCGGGGCGAAAGTGGTCCTGACCAATTTTTCAGTAGGCCGCGTCTTTATCAACCCGGTGCGGGACCGCTCGCCCGCATATCGCGATGTTATTGATGGCATCAAACAATCCGCGCATTGGCAGGCGCTGCGAGCGGGCGACGATGCGGCGGGTTGGTCGGTGCTGAATCCGGGGCGATCAATTCCCTTCGACAACGCCGATGATAACGCGCTGGTTTTTTGGCGGATAATCAATGGCCATTCCATCCTGCTGCTCTCCGCCCTTGGCCGAAGCGGCCAGGACTCGTTGATCGAAAGCCACCCGGATTTGCGCGCGGAGATTGTGGTGGCTGGATTGCCCGCGACAGATGAGCCGCTCTGCGAACCGCTCCTGCATCTGCTGCAACCGAAGCTGATTATCATCACCGATTCAGAGCTGCCAGCCACGCGGCGCGCCCCGGCCAAGCTGCGCCGACGCCTGGCCGGTCAGGCAACGCCGGTCATCTATTGCCACGATGCCGGAGCCTTGAAACTGATTCTCTGGCGCGGCGGCTGGGACTTGAAAGACGCCAGTGGCGAGGAAATGAACTCTGCTGCCATTGCGCAACTTTACCGGTGTACTTCCCCCGAAAAAGTAGACACTCGATAAAACTGTTCATTTATAGGTTAATAGTTCTTCAAATTCCACAGGAGATTTGTAACCGAGAGCGCTGTGGAGCCGTTGTCGGTTATAAAAGACTTCGATGTATTCGAAGAGGGCCGAC
>JBKQUS010000114.1:0-25688 GCA_052325505.1 Limisphaerales bacterium | reverse complement strand
TCTTTTCGAAAGGGTTTTGAAACTCGGAATGAACGGCAGACAACTAAAAATAGAAGTGACAGCAAGCCGTAAAAGTCGCGCTTATTTTCAGTGCTCCGTGGTCTAAAGGATGGGGTCCGCCTCATTGTGGAAAGCGTTTCTATTGCCATCACCAAGGCAATATATTCATACGATTTTGAAATTCGGTAAGCGGACTGCGCTTGGGCGAACCAATAAGCAGCTCGGACAAACTTTGTTCGCTCTTCGGGCGGCAGAATAAAAAAGATTGATAAAAGCTTATGTAGTGTATCCGGGATTTCCAAAGGGAGGTCGACAAGCCGGCCCCAACGCGTGTAATAAACCAGTTCCGGAATTTGTACGATTGCGGAAAACTCTTCTACTGAGGAAAAGTTGTTTGTTGGCGAGTGATCTCCTGGATAAACATAGTGACCACCTAAATATTTGCTCTCTAACTCGAATTTCTCACCTTGCTTAGCCATGTCATTTCCGAACCGCAACAACTTGCTCAATCGCAACGGTGAACAGGTGACGCAGAATGGGTGAGGTTTAGGGTTCGACGGAGTCTCACCCCAACGTTTTAGTGGACACCCACACCGGAATTGTGGGTGGAAGCCGATGCGGCGCAAGCTCTCTCAGACGGCACGGGCCAGCGGTTTGCCCGGCTTGCCTGAAACTGGCCGGTTACTGATTCGGGACTTTTGTGGTTGCTTGGATGGCGGAAAAGGAACATGTTTAATCCGCCGAGAAAAATACGTTTGATGCAAGCTCCGCGCTTTGGAGACATTGGCCGGGTTTTCATAAAAAGCGCGGCGCAAGCGATGCCTGACGATATGAATCCATTGGCGTTCGATGATTTGGTTCGCTGGCCCATGGTCCAGCATTACGAAGCGGCATTCCGCAAGGTGACGGGGATGTCGCTCAGAGTCGTCCCGGCGATGGAGTCCGGCCAATGCCTGGGCTTCGGGGAATTTGAAAACGCCTTTTGCTCGCTCGCCACCGGCACCCCAGTTGGGTGTGGCGCCTGCATGGAAGCCGAAAAGCGCGCGCAAAAGAGCGCCGGCAAAAAACTCATTCCGCAGCAGGTTTCCTGCTTTGCGGGTCTGACCATTGTTGCCGTGCCGGTGGTTGTGAACGGCCAGCATGTGGCTACGTTGATGAGCGGACAGGTCTTTCGACGCCCGCCCACGGAGCGCGATTTCGAGATGGTGGCCAGGATGATCAAGGGCGGGCAGAATGTGGTTTGGGAAGCGAAGGCGCGAAAAACCTATTTTGAAACCCCGGTGGTTACGCCCGACCGGTTTCAGGCCATGGTGCATTTGCTCAACGTGTTTGCGCAGTATCTGGCGGACCACGCCAGCCGCCACGCGATTGCCGCCTCGGCCAGCGAGCCCAAGCCGGTATCCACCGCCAAACGATTCGTTCTCAGCCATGTCGAAGAAACCATCGATCTGGCGCTGGTGGCGCAACGCGTCAATGTCAGCCGCTTCCATTTTTGCAAGATGTTCAAGAAAGCCACCGGAATGACCCTGACTGAATACGTGGTCCGCGCCCGCGTGGAAAAGGCCAAGGCGCTGCTGGCGGATACATCCTTGCGCATCTCCGAGGTTGTCTTTGCCGCCGGTTTCGGATCCATCCCGCGCTTCAACAGCGTGTTCAAACGCTGCGTAGGAATGCCGCCAACGGAATACCGGGCCACATTGCATTCTTCCGTGCCGATGTAATTGCGCTTCAGGCACTTTTCAGGGCTTGTTTGGTTTCGGTTCCTCCCCGCCAGCGCAATGCGCAAGCAGTAATTGCCAATGGGCAAGTAGCCGTTCTTCTGCCTTCCTGTTAGAAAATTAATACCATGAAAATCATGAATCGATTCAGATCAAACAAGCTGGCACTGCGGCCGGGCATTCTCCTTGCCTTGCTGGCCCCGGTCATTTTCGCGGCGTCCATCGCCATCGTCGCGGGTGCGGACACAAATGCGCCCGTCGCTCAAGCCTCCGAAATCAAAGTGGCCGCGGCAAAGCCGGCCAAGAAGCCGGCGAAAAAGAAACTCACCGGCGCGGAGTTGTATCAGATCAATTGCAACCGGTGTCACGCGGAACGGTATCCCACTGAATTCACCTCCACCCAGTGGAAGACCGTCCTGATGCACATGCGCATCCGGGCCAACATTCCCGCGGCGCAGGCCAGGGAGATCCTCAAATATCTCCAGGAAGACAGCGGAAACTAAAGAACCGAGGATGCCACCCATGAAAATCCCCTCCCCTATTTTTGAAATTTTGGCAGCCGCCTGCGTGCTGGCGGTTGTTCTGCCCCAATCGGCCAGGGCGCAAGTGAGCCCCGACGACTTCAATGCCTTGAAAAAAGTGGTCGAACAAATGGGCGACAGACTCCAGAAGCTGGAGCAAACCCACGAGCAGGACCAGAAAACGCACGAACAAGACCAGCAACTCATCCAGCAACTGCAACAGCAGTTGGGCGAAACCAAAACGGCCGTCACCAATGCACAACAGACCGCCGACAGCGTGGCCAGAGCGCAGGCAGCCAATCCTGCCGCCAACGCGTCCCAGGGGCCGCTGCACAACGTCACCATGGTGGGCGATGCCGAGGTTCAGTTTGGACAAACGTCCGGGCAGCATAGCGCTTTTACACTGGCTGATTTTGCGCCGGTGTTCTTGTATCGGGCGAGCGATGACGTGCTGTTCGAGGCGGGTTTCGATATCATGAACAATAACAACTCAGGCCCCCCCCGATCTCCGGGTTATTCGACCTCCGTGAACCTCACATTTGCCACATTGGATTATCTTCTGAACGACTACATGACACTCCAGGCCGGGCAACTGTTGTTGCCGCTGGGCACCTATAGCGAACGAGGCGCCGGGTGGCTTAACAAGATACCGGATGACCCCTTGGTGCGTGACGATCTCTTGCCGCAAACCGGCACAGGTGCGCAATTGCGCGGGTCCGTCCCGATCGGCGAGTCCGGGCAAATGGTCACCTATGCGATTTACGGGGTCAACGGACCGTCCTCCGGGACTGGCACTGCGACGGCGACCGGGGACCTTGATCTTTCGGGCAATGTGGGCAATGGAGGCAATTGGCACGCCAATCCCAGCGGCGGCGGTCGCATCGGCTGGTTTTACCCCTGGCAACCACACCATGATCTCGAACTCGGCATTTCAGGCCAGAGCGGAGAATGGAGCGATTCCGGGAACCACGCGTGGTCGGCTGCCGTGCTGGATGCGGCCCTGCATTTGGGGCCGAACGTTGAAGTCAAAGGCGAGTATATCAATACATGGGTGGAAATGGACGACGCTGGCAAACTTCGGCCGGATGGATGGTGGATCCAGGCGGGCTACAAGCTGGCCGGGCTGAATTTGGAAATGCCTTACATAAATAATGTCGAATTGGTCAGCCGCTATGATCGCGAAAATGACGACGGCCTTGTTTCCGCCTCTGGTGGAGCGGCTGCCACGAAAACAGACCGTTATACGGCAGGCGGTGTCTATTACTTTTCCAACACGCTGCTCTTCGAGGCGGACTACGAATGGTTGATCAGCCACGGACTCGCCCCGCTGCCTCCGAACCGGTTCGTCCTCCAACTCTCTTATGGATTTTAAACGAAATATATGACGCTTATGAAAATGACGATAAAACTCGACCCCGTCCTCCTTGGCGCGGTTGTCCTTGGTGTGGCCGGCGCCGGCTTGGGCCGCGCCACTGCGCAGGAATTGGATGCGGAAACCAAAGCGCGGGTGGAACGCTTCGAGAAAGGCCCGGCCACAATCGATGTATCCAAATATCCGCAGACCATTCAGGACAACTATCAACTCTTCAGCCATAAATGCTCGCAGTGCCACAAGTTGAGCCGCCCGATCAACTCGGACTACGCCCTGCCCGACGAATGGTCCCGCTACATCAAGCGCATGATGTACAAGCCCGGCTCAAACATCAGCGCAGGCGACGGCAAGAAGATTTATGAGTTCCTGGTCTATGACTCCAGCATCCGCAAGAAGGCCATGGTGGACGTCAAACTCGCCAAGGCCACGCCTGACGAAAAATCGGTGGCGGAGAAGAAAATCAAAGAGCTTCACGACAAATACGACACGCAATAATCTGGCGACCGCACAGGCATGCCCGCAACCTATCCAGTTGAACTGCCGGACGTGAACTATTTCACACGGCAGGTTTTGTGCCGCGAAGGTTGTCCGGTGCGCACGGATTCCGGCGGCTACGTCCAAGCCATCGCTGAAGGACGTTACGAGGACGCTTACATCATTGCCCGCACTCCAAACCCTTTCGCCTCCATCTGCGGTCGCGTTTGCGCCGCGCCTTGCGAGGCAAAATGCCGCCGCGGCGCGCTGGACGCCCCGGTCTCGATCCGCGCGTTGAAACGGTTCGTCTGCGAAAAGTTCGGAGTGGAATCCGACGATTTTGACCTGGGCCGTGTCTATCCCCAGCTCCGTGATCCCCGCCGCGAACGCATCGGCGGCGGGCGGAAAGTCGCCATCATCGGCGCGGGTCCGGCTGGAATGTCCTGCGCGCATGAGTTGGCCTTGTGGGAGTTTTCCCCGACTGTATTCGAGGCGCAAAACCTTGCTGGCGGCATGTTGGTGCTCGGCGTGCCCGAGTACCGGTTGCCGCGCGAAATCATCCGCGCTGAAATCGCCGCCATCGAGGCGCTGGGCGTGGAGGTTCGCCTCAACACCCGGCTCGGCAAGGACTTCACTTTTTCCGACCTGAAGAAGCAAGGCTACGAAGCGGTGTTTCTGGGAATCGGCGCGCACAAAAGCCGCGAACTGAGCATTGAAGGAGTTCAATTGGACGGGGTGCTGAGAGCCATCGAGTTTCTCCTTAATGTCAACCTCGGTTTCCGCGTTTCGCTCGGTCGCAAAGTCGTCGTCATTGGCGGCGGCAACGTTGCCTTTGACGTGGCCCGCTCGGTCGTCCGCCAGGCGGAGAAATTTGCAGGAATGGGCGAGGCGGAATTGCGTGAGGCGCTGCACCAGGCCGCATCGGCTCTGGAGCAGTTGACCGCGCGCGAACCGGAAGCCCCTGATGAAGTTCGCCTGGCGCTGGACGTCGCCCGGGAAGCCATCCGCAAGGGCGTGCCCGAGGTCCACATGTATTGCCTGGAAAGCCTGGACGAAATCCCCGGCGCCCATGAGGAAATTGAAGAGGCGGAAAAGGAAGGCATCCGGCTTCACACCCGTTTCGGTCCCAGACGCATTCTGGGCAGCGATGGCAAAGTTACCGGCATCGAACTCATCAAGGCCAGCCGCGTATTCGACGAAAACCGCCGGTTCAATCCCCAATTCATTGAAGGCAGCGAAGAGACGGTGGATTGCGACACGGTTGTTCTGGCCATTGGCCAGTCGGCGGACCTGTCGTGGATTCGCCCCGAAGACAATTTGAAAATCACTCCCCGCGGAACGTTGCAAACCGATCCCGCAACGATGGCCACTTCGCGGCCCGATGTTTTCGCGGGCGGTGACGTGGCGTTTGGGCCGCGGATTATCATTACCGCGGTCGCTGAGGGCAAAAAGGCGGCCGCTTCCATTGCGAAATTCCTCACCGGCTCCGTGCCCGCCGAGCCGCGCCTGGCACGCGTCACGATCTACGACACGTTCCAGTACGGCATGAAGCCAGATTATGAGAAACTTGTCCGCCGTCCGCCACCGACGCTGCCGTTGGACCGGCGCATCGGAATTGCCGAAGTGGAGAAAGATTATCCCGAACCGGACGCCCGGCGGCAGGCGGATCGCTGTCTCAAGTGCCATGTCGGCCCGGTGTTTAACGGGGATGAATGCATCCTTTGCGGCGGGTGTGCCGACGTCTGTCCCGAGTATTGTCTTCGCTTGGTGGATGTTGCGAGTCTTCGTGGCGACGCCACGTTGCAGAACGCCTTCCTGGTCCGCTACGGACGCGTGCCGGAGCGTGGCGAGCAGAGCGCCATCATCAAGGATGAAACCCGATGCATCCGCTGCGGCTTGTGCGCCGTTCGCTGCCCCACAGGCGCCATCACCATGGAACGTGTCGAGCTTATGCCCGCCTGATATGAACTCCCCCGTCCCCAATCAGGAAACTTCACGACGCGGCTTTTTCCAGCTCACTCTGGGCTGGCTGACTGCCATCTTTGCGTTGACGGCGTCAGCGGCGGGCGCCGTGCGGTTCCTGGTGCCGAACGTCCTCTTCGAGCCGGACCAGCGATTCAAAGCCGGCAAGCCGGATGATTACCTGGACGGCGCGGTGACTTTCCTGGATGACGAGCGCGTTTTTATAGTGCGCAAGGGCAACACATTTCGCTGCCTTTCCGCGATTTGCACGCACCTCGGCTGCACGGTTAATCGTGCGGGCAATGGCTTCCATTGCCCGTGTCATGGCAGCGTTTTTGACAACCAGGGCTTGGTGAAAAGTGGCCCTGCTCCGCGTCCGTTGGACTGGTTTGCCGTGACTTTGAGCAAAGACAACCGCCTGCTGGTGGACAAAGGCCAGCGTGTCGCGGAGGACAAATATCTCGTGATATGAACGCGCCCGCACCCAAACGCCTCTGGCAATGGTTCACGCGCACGCGGATCGGACGATCAATCTTTCGCGTCGGCCTGCCGGACAGCAATCTGGAGCGGTCACAGGCGATGGTTTCCAGTTTCCTGCTCCACGTCCAGCCAGCCAAGGTTAATCGCCACGTTCTGCGCGCTTCCTATACTCTGGGCCTGGGGCTGATTACGCTTTATTTGTTCCTGATCCTTTGTGCCACCGGTGTGCTCCTCATGTTTTATTACGTCCCCAGCACGGACAAGGCCTATGACATCATGAAGGACTTGCAGTTCGTCGTCTCGGCCGGATTGGTCATCCGCAACATGCACCGCTGGGCTGCACACCTGATGGTGTTATTCGTCATGCTTCACATGTGCCGAGTATTTTACACTGGCGCTTACAAAAGCCCTCGCGAGTTCAACTGGGTTCTTGGCGTGGGCCTGTTCCTGGTCACGCTCGGATTGAGTTTCACCGGTTACTTGCTCCCGTGGGATCAACTGGCCTTCTGGGCCATCACCGTGGGCACGAGCATTGCCGGCTATGCGCCGGTCGTCGGTGAGAAGCTAAAATACCTCATGCTCGGCGGCCACATTGTTGGGCAGGATTCGCTCACCAGGTTTTATGCGTTGCATGTCATCGTCCTTCCGGCGATCGCAGTGCTGATGATTTCGGTCCACCTTTTTCGAGTGCGCAAAGATGGCGGACTCTCCCGCCCTGATGAATCGGGAGACGTCGTAGAGCAAATCCCGCTCGGTCAACTGCCGACTAATAAGAGCTACGGCTTGATGGAGTTGGCCCGTGGCACAACGCCGCAAGTCGGCAAAAACCCTGAAGACGAAGTATTCTCCTGGCCGCACTTGGTTTTCCGCGAACTGCTTCTGTTCCTGCTGGTCACGGCAGTCGTGTTGTTTCTGGCGATTTTTTGGAACGCGCCGTTGGAAGAAATCGCCAATGCCGTGCATCCGCCGAACCCCGCCAAGGCCCCCTGGTATTTCCTCGGCCTGCAGGAATTGGTCAGTTACTCGGCTTTCTGGGGCGGTGTAGTCGTGCCGGGTTTGCTCGTGACAGCCCTGGCGCTCCTGCCTTACATCGACCGCAAACGACATGGAGTGGGCCGATGGTTCGCTCGCGAACGCGTTGTGGCCAATACTATCTTCTCCATTTGCCTCGCCGTAGCCGTGGTTCTGACGGTTATCGGCAGTCTCTTCCGTGGTCCAAACTGGTCATGGGTGGAACCGTGGAAAGATACACCCGCCATGACGGAGGGGCACTGAGGTGAACGACCTTTCTGTCCGCAAATTTTATGGTTGGTTTACCGTGCTCGGCCTGCTGGTCGGCGTTCTGGTCATCCTTGGCTATTACCGCGACGAGTACCGCGACTGGAAGGAGTACCAGCGTAAATACATTCAGGAGGAAATCCACCGGGCGGCCACGCCCCAGCAGCGGCTACTGGCCGAACGCATTCCCGTTGAAATCCGGCAGATCGTCCTGCCCGACCTCAAGCGCGTGGACCGCTGCACCACCTGCCATATTGCGGTGGAAGACCCGAGTTACGGCGGTTACCCCCAACCTTTAAGCTACCATCCCCTGCACGAGCAACACCCCTTCGAGCGCTTCGGATGCACCGTCTGCCATCGCGGCCAGGGGCGCGCCACCACTGCGGTCGATGCTCACGGCAACGTGCCACACTGGGACGAACCAATGTTGCCCATGCAATACATCCAGGCCTCCTGCGGCCAATGCCATGAACCGGCCGACAACCCCGCCGCTCCTGAACTGGCCCAAGGCGAGCAGGTCTTTGAGAACAGCGGCTGTCGCGGCTGCCACAAACTCGGCGGTTCTGGCGGCATCATCGGGCCAGAACTCGACAAGGTTGGTGCGCGCCGTTCCCCGGAATGGCTGAAGAAGCATTTCGTCGCTCCCGCCAGCGCCACGCCCGGCTCCGTCATGCCGCCGCAAAAATTCTCGGAGCCTGATCTCGAAGCCATCGTTCTCTTCATGCTCAGCCAGACGGGTGAATCGGCGTCTGGTTACTATTCCTCGATGAAAAGTCTCCCCAACGTCAGCTTGGGTCAGCACTTATTCCAATCCAGGGGCTGCTTTGGCTGTCACTCCGTCAACGGCAAAGGCGGCACGGTCGGCCCGCCCTTGGACGACGTCGGCCTCCGCCGCGCTCCTGAATGGATGATGCAACATTTCCGCGATCCACAAAGCGTTACCCCGGGCTCCGTCATGCCAAGGTTTGGTTTCACGGAAACGGAGGCCCGCGCCCTGACGGATTTTCTCATTCACATGCGCGAACAGACCGTGGCCCTGATGCTTCCCTCGCTCATGAGCCCTGTGGAGCGCGGTCGGGAGGTCTTCCGCAAATACGGGTGCGCCGGCTGTCACGGTCCTGGCGCCAAGGGCGGTGTGCCCAACCCCAATTCCAAGACTGCCGAGCAAGTGCCCGGTCTGCTCCACGTCGCCGACGGCTACACTGTCACCCAGTTGAAGGAGCGCATCCTCAAAGGCCAACACGAAATCCCGGCCCTCGACGCCAAGCGCCCTCCGCCCCCGCTCTATATGCCGGCTTGGGCGGGGACCATTAAGGACGCTGAGGTGGACGATCTTGCGGCCTACCTCATCAGCCTCAAACCCAAAGACGAAAACCTTGGCTTTTAAGCAAGGTTGTTTCAGGGGCTGGGGACTCTCTCAGACGGCGCGGACCAGCGGTTTGCGCTTTGCCCTGCTTTTCGCCTCGGCGGCTTTGGTTTCGGCGGAGGCTTCCCGGAATTCAGTCTGCTCTTCCGCAGGCAGATAGAGGTAGCGCCCGCAGGTCTCGCACATTTGGATGTCGTCGCCGCGCATCAGGGTGACAATGGCGCCGATGGGAACGCGCATGTGGCAGCCCGTGCAGCTCTGATGGCTCACGAGGGCGACCCCCTTTTTGCCCTGGTCGGTCAGGCGGTCGTAGTGCTTGAGGATGGGCAGGGGGATTTGCCGGCGCAGTTTGGCAATGGCCGCTTCCCCGTCGCTGTCGATGCGCGCCGCAAACTCGAGTTCCTGAAGTTTGAGCAGATTTTGGATAAGTTTTTTCATGAGGTTGGTTTGATTGGGAGCGGAAACGTTGAGCTTGATAAAAGAAGAACCGGCGCCGTGTTCCTCCAAACTTCCAGCGCCGGTCCTCATATTCATCGGATGCGATTTGGTTTGATCCGATCAATGCTGTTTGCGGGGTTGACGCCGAAAGCCCTTGTTGGTCGCAGGCGGAGTTGCCGGGGCTGCCGCAGGTTGAGCCTGGGCCGGCTTCTGGGCCGTGGAACACGAACCGGATTGGCAAGTGCTGGTTGTTGGGGCGCCGGATGCAGTAGATGGGATATTCGTAGGTTCACTCACGATGGTATCTTCCTTGTTTGTTGGCTGAAGTTAAACACAGTCAGGAGAAGACTTCGCAAGAGACATGCCATCTTGTTTGGCGGGCCGAAAACATCGGCAAAGTGTTGCATTGCAAGACGATCCGTAGAAAGTATCCGTTGGAGACCGGCCTGTGATTCTTCGCAACTTGGGATTTCTCGAAGGGGATTGGCGAAATTTCGTGCTTTCAAGGCCAAAAAAGCTGTCTTTTGGGTCTTTGTTCTCGAACCTTTGGAAAATGCCTCTGCCCGAACTAGTTGCAGAAGCGGCGCAAAAAAACGTGAATTTCTTATCGAAACCGCTTGACATATCAGATTTGTTCATGTTAAAAACCTTCCTATGAGACAGAAAACCTTTATCCTTCTTGGAGTAGCCTTCTTGGGATACTGCGCCACGAGCAACGCAAACATAACCAATGCCTGGTGGCAGAACGACAACGACGGCGCGATTAACTGTCAACAGTATGGGACGTTCAATGGCTCCTCGTTGTCGATGACTGGAGATCAATACTGGGGGCCGGGCCACATGACTGGATGGATACAGACGGACACCACGAGTGATCCGACGCTGGGGTTGTACAGCTCTGTCGATAATGACACTTCCTTCGCGTGGACCAGCTATGTCGTCAACGTGTACATGGCCGTGCCCTTCTCGTTTGTCGGCACTCCGGCCGTGACGACCCCGGGTTGGTCGGTGAGCTACTCCACCTCCGGCACTGCCCCGGATCTGCCCGGCGGTGAATTCCCGAGTGAACCGTATGAAGCGACCATTGATTTTACCACAACAACGCCCCTGGCAATTGGTGACGAATTGGATTTCAACTATGCGATTCATTTCGCCAGCAGCACGGATTACGCGTTTACGCAGGAAATGATCCCGGTGCCTGAACCAAGCGACCTTGGCCTTGCGAGCGGTTTCATCTTTGGCGCATTCCAACTGGTTAAGCGCCTGCGCAAGAAAGCCTGATCAGGACCCGATCGATAGGTCACTCTTGACGGAGTTGGTCAACTGACCGGCACCATCAACACCGGGCAGGGAGCGTGGCGCGCAATCTTATCCCCTGTATTGGCAAAGAAGGTGCGCCCAAGCAATGCCCGGTGGCGCGCCGGAAGAACAATTAAATCGGCCGCGACATCCCGCGCCGCCAGGGCGATTTCTTCGGCAACAGAATCCACCCCGATGCGAACCATCGTTTCGACGTCGTCCGAATTGGCGGGTTCGGCCTGGCAGGCCTTGTAGAGTTTGCGTTGCGCCTCGCCGGCAATCCGTTCCTGGTCGCCTGCCGAAAAAGCGGGATAAACAAGGGGGTTCTCCACCACGTTGAGCACGATGACTTTGCCGCCGGCCGTTTCGGCCAGATGTGCAGCATACCGGAACGAGCGCATCGCGTCCTCGGAAAAATCAACCGGCGCGAGGATCGTTTTCAGCCGGAAGGATTCATCGTGGGCAGTGCCATTGGATTTCACTGACGGAGCATGATTCATAAAACGTCCAATTCTCCGCATTCATCTCTTGCATGATATGTGCCAATGCGAACACGCGGAGCCGGACGCCGCGTTGGCCGAGAAATTGCGGAAAATCGCCGAAAAGACGCGAGATATCGAGATTTGAGGCGCTAAAGCGCAACTTCTGCAAACGGGTTCCCCGCAAAGCCGCTTGGCACAATACTTGATGTATTGGAAGGCATGAACATCCAAAGGACGCAACAGGCAACGGACGCCGGAACTTGAGTTATGCGCGACACGACTGTCAATCAGGTTCCGGAGGCATGCGCCAAACTGTATCGATGCGGCCTGGCGGCCATGGAGAAGAACGAAGTGGATCCGGCCATCGCCTCCTTTACCACCGCTTTGGAAATAGACCCCGGTTTTGTGGCCTGTCGCGAGGCGCTGCGTTCCGCACAGAAGAAGGCCGCGGAGAAAAGACCCGGCTTTTGGGAGAGAATGGCCCGGAAAGGACGCCTCTCGCCTTCCCTGGCCGAAGCGGAAGTGCTGCTGCATTTACAACCGCTCAAAGCCATGTCCATCGCGGAACGGGTCTTGAACCAGGAGCCCGAAAACATCACTGCACACCGCCTGATCGCGAAAGCCGCGCTGGCCTTGGACCTGCCGCGCACCGCCCTTTTGTCGTTGGAGATGCTGGCCGGCGAACATCCAGACCATCGCGCCCTTAAACTGGCAATGGGTGACGCCCTGGCCAGGAGCGGCGATCCTTCCGCTGCAGCCGCACTTTACGGCCGGTTATTGAAAGACAATCCCCGCGATGGGACGGTATTGCGGGCCTTGCGCAAGCTCCCCGCCCGCTTTGTGGAAGAGCAGGCAAACAACCTTTCGATCGGCGGTTCCTTTGCCCCGATCCTCCCGCCCCCCCGCCAGCACGAGCCTGTCCCGGCTGCCGGCGACGACGACGCCATCATCAACCGCTTCGAGCTGCTGCTGCAGCACTGCCCCAGGAACACAAAAATCCTCAAGACGCTGGCCGAGGCCTATGCGCGCAAAATGCTTTTTGACAAATCCCTGTCCTATTACCGGCGCGCCCTGAGTATCGAAGGAGGCGAAGATGAAGCCATCAAAAAGGCGATTTCAGAAACGACCCTGAAGAAACTCGACGCGGAGCTGGCCCAGCTCGACCCGGCAGCGCCGGATTACGCCGCGCGACGGGAAAAGATTGAGAACCGCCGGCTCGAATACCAATGGCAGGAGATGGAGACGACTCACTGATTTGCAACAACCATGACCGGAGGGTGACATGTCCATATTAGCCATCAACGCGGGATCGAGCAGTTTGAAATTTGGTCTGTTTGACGGCCCTGACTGCGCGGCGCTGGTCACAGGGGAGCTGGACTGGGCGGACGGCAACCGGGAGGAGGCGCAACTCATCGTGCGGCCCCGTCAAGGCACCATTGTGCGGTCGCGGCTGCCGCTGCCCGACAGTTCCAGCGCCGCCGCCCGCGTCATTCAAGTGGCGCTGGGCGCATTGCCGCCCGGGACCGACCCGTCGGCGGCCATCAACGCCGTGGGGCACCGCATCGTCCACGGCGGGGCGGATTATCGGGACAGCATTATAATTGACAGCGATGTGAAAGAGGCGATCAGCCTGGCCAGCGAACTGGCCCCTCTGCACAATCCGCCGGCGCTCAAGGCCATCCACGCGGTGGAAGAGGCCCTGCCGGGAAAACCGCAGGTGGCGGTTTTTGACACCTCTTTCCATGCCGGCCTGCCGCCCAAGGCATTCCTCTATGCGGTGCCTTACGATTGGTACGAGCGTTGGGGCATACGCCGGTTCGGCTTCCACGGGATCAGCCACGCCTATTGCGCCCGGCGGGCGGCGGAGATCATGGGGCGGGACCCGTCCCAACTGCGGCTGGTGTCATGTCATTTGGGCGGGGGTTGCTCGGCCACCGCCGTGAAAGGAGGCGTTGCGGTGGCCACCACCAGCGGTTTCAGCCCCATGGACGGCTTGATGATGGGAACCCGCTGCGGGGCCATTGATCCGGGGATCCTGATCCATTTGCAACGCCGGGAGGCGCTGACCGGCAAGGAACTGGATCGGGCCTTGAACCATTTTTCGGGATTGCTCGGCATTTCCGGCGTCTCGCCTGACCTCGCGCAAATCGAAGTCGCCGCAACTCAAGGGAACAATCGGGCTCGTTTGGCTTTTGACATGTTTGCCGACCAGGTGCGCGGCGCGATCGGACGCCTTGCCGCCACGCTGGGGGGAATTGATGCGCTGACTTTCACCGACCGCGTTGGCGAAGGCTCGCCCTCCCTTCGCGCTGCGGTCTGCCAGGGACTTGATTTCATGGGCATTTGTCTCGATGCCAAACGCAACCCGGAGGCCCGCCCTGACACGGATATTGCGACGCCCGGCTCGCCCGCGCGGATCCTGGTCATCCATACTGAGGAGGAACTTATGGTGGCCCGGGAAACCCGTCGCGTGGCGCGCCGGGAACGGCCGGTGGTTTACGCTGAACACGAGCTTGCGGCAACTGCTTGAGTTTTCGATTGAGCCGGGAGGTTTAAGAGTCCAGATTGCAGGCGTGAGCCGGCTGCCGACCGCCGTGGCTCAGATGGATCGTGAGGCGGCTGATCACATGAGGGTTATAAGCAGCTTTGTCAAAGCAACTATATGAAAAGAAACTCGTCGTCAGGTTTCTTTGGTTCATGTGTAGTCGTTGGGACGTTGCTTGCTCTTGTTATGATGGCGGCGCTTCATCTCTTGCAGCCCGGTTTCAACCCTTTACGCAATTTCATGAGTGAGTATTTGGTTGGGCCATTCGGTTACCTCGGAACGGCTGCGGTCTACATACTGGCTGTGACGCTGCTAATGCTCCTATTTGGATTTCAGCTCAGTGTCGCGTCCTCCGGCTTTCTCGCGGCATCGAGCTTTTTATTGGGTGTGATGGCTGTCTTGCTGTGTGTGTGCGCTGTCTTTTCCATTCACCTATTGCCGCCTGATGGCCGCCGCCCGACTTTTACCAGGGCAGGTATCATCCATATTGTTGCCTCGGCTCTGTTATATGTGTTGCTCATCGCACTGCTTTTGACACTGCCCAGCGCCTATAAGCGCGACGAGAAATGGCGGCCGTTTTCACGCGTAACGCTGTTGCTTGGATTTTTGAATCTCGCATCTTTCATGGGGTTTATCCTTGCCCCCTTCTATTTGAGGGGTCTGGCTCAACGGGCAATGGGTTTGCCGATTTTCATCTGGTTGCTTCTTACAGGCTGGCACCTTCGGCAGGCCGTACCGGATTTTTTTGTCAAGGCTGCGTTGCTGTTTGTCACGACCGTCACTATTGTCATCTTCGTGGCGTCGGGCGTTTTCCGGATTTTATCCTCACTCACACATCCCGGGATTGATCCTTGCCTCTATTGGGGCTTGGTCGTGCTCTGCCTTGCGATGGGAACGTTCAGCTTCTGGCGTGGTATGGTCGAGTTGCTGACGTATCTTCGTGAGCAAAAGATGGAGTCGGGTTTGAGATAAGAAAGTTGGCAGACGAACGGCGCCAATGTCATGGCGGCGGCGAGCCTGGCTTCTTAAGCCCCAACTTCTTGATTCGTGAAATCAATGTGCTGGGTTTCAGTCCGAGCAACTCAGCGGCGCCCCCGGAACCATGGACCTTCCACCTCGCCTTGTTGAGGGCGGCTTGAATATTGTCGCGTTCCAGTTGCCGGAGTTCCAAGTCGCTTAGCACGGGCCGGTCCGGTCCGGGGACGGTTGCCGGCGGAGCCGGGGCCGCTGCGGCTGCGGTTTTCTGGCTGCCCGGAAAGTCAAACCAGAGCGTTCCGTTCTGGGCCAGGATCAACGCACGCTCGATGGTGTTTTGCAATTCGCGGATGTTGCCGGGCCAGTCGTGGCTTTGAAATTGGGCGATGTGGGCCTGGGTGAGCCGGGCCGGCGGCAAGCTCAGTTTGCGGGCCGCTTTCTCAAGAAAATGCGCCGCCAGAAGGGGGATGTCCTCCTTGCGCTCGCGCAGGGGCGCGATCCTGATCGGGAAAACATTGAGCCGATAATAGAGATCGCGGCGAAAACGGCCGGTTTCGACTTCCCTCGGCAGATCGCGGTTGGTCGCGGCGATGATGCGCACATCGACGGTGCGCGTTCTCTCTTCCCCAACCCGCTCGTACTGTCCCTCCTGTAAAACGCGGAGGAGCTTGCTTTGCAACTCCAAGGGAATTTCGCCCACTTCATCCAGCAGCAGCGTGCCGCCCTGCGCCGCCTCAAAACGGCCCGCGCGATCCCGTAGCGCGCCGGTAAACGCGCCTTTGACATGGCCGAAGAATTCGCTCTCGTACAGCTCCCGGGGAATGGAGGCGCAATTGACGCGGATGAGCGGATGGTCGCGGCGGCGGCTGTGCTTGTGGATTTCGCGCGCGACCAATTCCTTGCCCGTGCCGGATTCGCCGAGAAGCAGCACCGCTGCGTCGGTCGGCGCCACCACTTCGATCTGGCGCAAGGTTTGTTTCAAGGCGGCGCTTTCGCCAATGATCTCACCAAAGGCGCCCGCCTCCCGCACCTCCTCCTGCAACAGAGTGTTTTCCAATTCCAATTGCGCTTTGAGCCGTTCGATTTCCTCGAAAGCGCGCGCATTGACAATGGCCGCGCCGATGTGATCGGCGAAAATCCGCAACCATTCGGGTGTTTGTTCTGGGGTCGGAATGCGATTGTACTGCGCAATGACGCCCAGAGTCTGGCCTTGGAACAGGATGGGCTGGCCGTTGAACCCCTGGATGTTCGCCTGCCTGACGGATTCCTGCCCGCCAATGCCGTCCAGATCGCGCTGCGGATCATTGCTCAGGACGGGCTGGCCCGTGGCGGCGATCCGGCCTATGACCCCGACACCCAATGGAATGCGGCGCAGTTCGTCCTCGGCCTGCCGCGTTTGCGCGACGCGTTCCGACAGGGAGGATTCCGCGCTGGCGACCAGATGGAGGCAGCGGGTCTGATCGGGGCATTGGGGGCGGGCGGGGCAGGAAGCGCAGAGGTCGCCTTTATCGATCAGCCACAACCGCGCCATGACGGCGTGGGGGCGTTCGGCCAGGCATTGGACGACTTTGCGGAGCAAGTGCTCCACAGACCGTTCCGGCGCGATTTCCAGGAGGAGATCCCTCAGGGAATCAAACTCGGGCTTATAATCGAGAGGCAACTCCACCTTATCTATAATACGCGGACTGGGAAGAATTGACAATCCCGCGCATGGCTCAAATCAATCTGTTTGATGGGGTGGACGGCTTCGGGCAGGATGGCGGCAAATTATGCCAGAGCCGCTGAATAACAGAAAAAGCATCCGCCTTATTGCCGGCGCGCTTGTTCTGCCGGTATTGTTTTTGACGCTGTGCCGTTGTCTTGCCGGGTCCCGCGACGGCGCTGATGGCTCAGGCGCATTTGCCACGGGGCATTATCGCAATTTGTTTGCTGAAAACGGCCA
Organism: Limisphaerales bacterium; assembly: GCA_052325505.1. GTDB lineage: Bacteria > Verrucomicrobiota > Verrucomicrobiia > Limisphaerales > Palsa-1400 > DASRLE01. The sequence continues at coordinate 8,836 of JBKQUS010000114.1, read as the reverse complement.
TTCGCAGCGGGAAATCCAGGAGAAGGTGGATGCAGCGTTCCAACAATTGTTCCACGGCGATCCTGCGAACCAAGCGGTTTATTACACCGCCGGCAACAACTCGAACGGGCCGCTCGCCCACATTACCGACATCAAACACCACGACGTGCGCACGGAAGGGCTGTCCTACGGCATGATGATCGCGGTGCAGATGAACCGGAAGGCTGAGTTCGACGCGCTATGGAACTGGTCGAGAACTTACTTGTATCACGACTCGCCCGCGCATCCGTCGTTCGGTTTTTTTTCATGGGAGGCAAGAACCAACGGCGCGGTCCTGAGCGAGGCTGTCGCGCCGGATGGCGAGTCGTATTACGTCATGGCGCTCTACTTCGCGGCGAACCGCTGGGGCAATGGCGGCGGCATCTACAATTACAAGGAGCAGGCTGATGCCTTGCTCGCCAACATGAGGCATCGCGCGCCGATCCGCGGACCGGCCTTCACGTCGCGGCGAAATACCAACTTGACACTCACAGTGACCGCTGGGGCGCTCTTCAACGAGGAGCATAAAATGATTCTCTTCTCGCCCAGTTCCGAGCGAGGGGCATTCACGGACCCATCCTACCATTTGCCCGCGTTCTATGAGTTGTGGGCGCGATGGGGGCCGGCGGGCGACAAGGACTTCTGGATGGCCGCCGCAACGGCGAGCCGCGATTTCTTCCCGCGCGCGGCCCATCCGGCCACAGGCCTCGCCCCCGACTACGCGAATTTTGACGGGACGCCTGTCACCAATGGTTGGAACCGGGGCGCGGCGAATTTCAGGTTCGACGCCTTTCGCACCGCCGGGAATTGGTCGGTGGATTGGTCGTGGTGGGGGAAGGACGTCCGCGAACGGGAGTTGAGCGACCGGCTGCAGGCGTTCTTTGAAGGCAAAGGAATGGACGCCTACGGCTGCCAGTTCACGCTCGACGGCCAACAGCTTGACGACCGGCACGCGCAGGGACTCGTGGCCGTGAACGCGGTCGCGAGCCTCGCAGCGGCGGATCCGCGCTCAAAGAAATTCGTGGAAGCCCTGTGGACCACGCCGACGCCCGATGGCCTTGAGCGTTATTACGAAGGATTGCTTTATACGATGGCGCTGCTGCATTGCAGCGGCGAATTCCGAATATGGATGCCGCAATAACCGTTTTCCCCAATGCAGGCCTTGCTTTTTGCCGAGCGGGCTGATTCAATGCACCTTTAAACATGAATAAGAAAATCGTCTTATCCAGACATTCCCGGCGGCAGTTCATCAAATACGGATCACTGGCGGGCGGCGCGGTCCTGGCCGGCCCTTATCTGCTGCGCGGCCAGAATTTAAACAGCCGGCTGAACATCGCGCAAATCGGCTGCGCCGGAAAAGGCGGCAGCGACGCGCAATGGTGCGCGCAGGAAAACCTTGTCGCGTTGTGCGATGTGAATTCCAAAGCCACCGACGCCATCAACGGCTACTTGAAACAATCCGGTCCCGGCGCCAGGGTCTATAAGGATTTCCGCGAGCTTTTCGAAAAGGAGAAGGGAATCGATGCCGTCGATATTGCCGTGCCCGATCATTCGCACGCCATCATCGCCGCCACGGCCATCAAACTGGGGAAGCACGTCTATTGCCAGAAGCCGTTGACGCATGATGTCTATGAAGCGCGGTTGTTGCGCGACCTGGCGCGTCAATACAAGGTGGCCACGCAAATGGGCAATCAAGGCAGCGCGTCGGATGGATTGCGGCGGGGGGTGGAATTGGTGCAGGCGGGATTGATCGGCCCGGTGCATAAAGCGTATGTATGGACCAACCGCCCCATCTGGCCGCAAGGTTTGGACCGTCCGCCGGGTTCCGATCCCGTCCCGGCCAATCTGGATTGGGACCTGTGGCTCGGCACCGCGCCGGCCCGCCCCTTCAAAGGCGAATGGCCCGAAGCGCAGGCGGCGGAACTGGCCCAGTTCCTGCACTTCAGCCAGGGTGTCTATCAACCGTTCAACTGGCGGGGCTGGCTGGATTATGGCACCGGCGCCCTAGGCGATATGGCCTGTCACACTGTCAATTGGCCTTTCCGCGCCCTCAAGCTTGGCTACCCGACGGAAATCGAAGCGAGTTCATCCGGGCTGAAGCCAGATATGTACCCGGTCAGTTCGCGCATCCGTTTTGAATTTCCCGCGCGAGAGGGTCTGCCGGCGGTGACGCTCCATTGGTCGGACGGAAGCAACACGCCGCCTCCGGACGTCACGGCGGACGTCACGGCGGTGTTTGGTGGCATCTCCCACAGCGGCTGCATCATCGTTGGAGAGAAAGGCATGGTGTTTTCCCCTGACGACGGTGATCAGGAGCTGCGTGTTTTTGTCAAATTGAAGGACGACCAGGAAATGACCGCCGCCCCCCGGCACGAAGCCGTCAAGGCCATTCCGCAAACCATCCAGCGCAACGCCTTCGACAACAGCGAACCGCCGGATTTTCGCCATCACATGGAGTGGTTCGCCGCCTGCAAATCCGGTCGGCACGAGACCGCCTATTCGAATTTTGACATCGCCGCCTACCTGACCGAGATCATGCTGCTAGGCTGCGTGGCGTTGCGCGCCGGCCGGAAAATCGAGTGGGACGGCCCGGGCATGAAAGCCAAAAACGCCCCGGAAGCGGCGCGATTCATCAGACGCGATTATCGCGCCGGCTGGACGATCTGACCGCGAACCACCCGGCTTGGGCCGTGGCGCGTCACGTCCGGGGCGGGAATAATTTTGAGGACAGCAGCTTCATCCTGGCCAGCCGCCAGGTCAAGGCCGTGCCCAGGCATCCAAAACCGTATTTGACACTCCGCCGAAAATTGATGGAAGAAGCCTCGTCGAAATAGCGCGTCGGACAACTGACCTCCGCGATCGTGTAGCCGAACCACAGGATCTGTGCCAGCATTTGATTGTCGAAAACAAAATCATTGGAATTTTCGGACAAGGGCAGCCGTTCCAACAACTCGCGCGAAAAGGCGCGGTAGCCGGTGTGATATTCGGAAAGCTTCGCCCCGAGCAGGATATTCTCGGACAAGGTCAGGCAGCGATTGGCGATGTACTTCCACGGCGGCATTCCCCCGCGCAAGGCATGGCCGCCCAGAATCCGGCTGCCCAGGACACACGGATACAGATCGGCCGCGATCATCGACGCCATGGCCGGGATCAGCTTCGGGGTATACTGGGAATCGGGATGGACCATGATGATGATGTCGGCCCCTTCCTGCAAGGCCAGGCGGTAGCAGCTTTTTTGATTGCCGCCATAGCCCAGGTTCTTGGAATGGGTCAGGACCACGGCGTTGGGCAGCGTTTTCGCAATCTTGGTCGTGGCATCGCGGCTGGCGTCATCCACCACAATGACCCGGTCCACCACGCCTTGTTCCATGACCTCCTCGTAACACTGCACGAGGGTTTTGGCCGCATTATATGCGGGCATCACCACTACGATCTTTTTTCCTCGAAACATAACCAGTGATTCAACACGGCGCAGCATACGAAAGACCGCGCCGGCTGAAAAGATGAATAAAAAGTTAGCCTTGACTGCGTGATCGAAACCCCTCAGCATCACCCTCATCCGTGTTGCTCGCAGACATTGATTTTATTGACGCGGCGGAAGTTTTTTTCAATTAACGGTTTGTTCCGCCACTGCATTAAGTTCGTGGCATGAAAGTGAAACAAGCAGCTCAATTCTGTTCGGCCGGGAGAAGGTGGTTGTTATGAATGAATCAATTGTCTTCGTTCTCTTGCTGGTCATTGGGGCGCCGGTTCTTATTGTTATTTGGCTGATTACCCGTGCTCTCGACGCGCGCAGCCGGCTGGAAGACCTTTCCTTCCGTCTGGACAGGCTCGAGAGCGACGTTTCACGGCTGAAGTCACCGGTCGTCCAAAATGTTTTGGAGCAGCCTCCGAGAGCTGCACCCGCCCCTCCTCCAGTTCCGAAGGTTGAACCGCAGGCGGCCAGAACGGTCCCGGCGCCCGCGCCCTTGGTTCCGCCGCCACCACCCGCAAATCCGACTGCGCCCGCGCCCCCGTCTTACATCCGCCCCATCGAACCCGAACCTGTCCGCGCCTTCGCCAAAACGGCTTCCCCGATCAATTGGGAACAATTCATGGGCGTCAAGCTGTTTGCCTGGGCGGGCGGCTTGGCCTTGTTCCTGGGCGTCGCGTTCTTTGTCAAATACTCGTTTGACAACAACCTCGTCCCTCCCGAACTGCGCGCCGCCATGGGTTTTTTGGCCGGTCTTGGACTGCTGGTGGGCGGCGTCCTGATGTCGCGCAAGAATTATCCCGCGCTGTCCCAGACCCTCTGCGCCACGGGGGTTGTCATCCTCTATGCCGTCACCTTTGCCTGCCGCTCGATTTATCATTTCCAGCTTTTCGGCCCGGTCCCGACATTCCTGTTCATGGTGCTGGTCACCACGGCGGCGTTTCTGCTGGCCGTCCGCCTTGACGCCCTCGTCATCGCCATCCTGGGGATGCTCGGCGGCTTTCTGACGCCGCCCCTGCTTTCCACCGGCCAGGACAATCCCTTCGGCCTGTTCGGATACATCGCAATTCTTGACGCCGGCCTGATTCTCGTCGCCTTGCATCGCCGTTGGTTTTTTCTCACAGCCCTGGGCGCTTTTGCCACCGCCTTGATGGAGATCGGCTGGGCCGGCAAATTCTTCGTCGCTGAAAAATATTTTGATGGAAACAAAATTTTCACCGCCCTGGCGGTTGTGCTCGGGTTCCAACTCCTTTTTCTCGCCGCCAACGGCTGGGGCAGGCGCCGCCATGAAGACAATGGATGGCTGGCGGGAGCCGCTCTTGGGCTGGCCGCGACGGCCCTGGCTTTTGCCGGGTGGTTTTTGACTTTTGCGCCCCTGGCCCATCGTCCCGCCCTGATGTTTTCGTTTGTGTTTCTAATTGACTCGGCCGTTGCTGCGCTCGTTTTGCTGGACAATCGAACTGTCCCGGCCCAGCCCGTCGCTGGACTGGCGGTTTTCGCGCTCCTGGGCTTTTGGACGGCGCACACGCTGAACAATGAACTGCTCAACACGGCCCTGATTTTTTATTTTGTTTTCGCCGTATGGCACGCCGTTTTTCCGCTGCTGCTGCAACGCCGGTTCGGCCTGGAGACTCCGCTTTGGGCCGGCCATGTGTTCCCTGCGTTGGCCCTGCTCCTCATCCTGGTTCCCATCTTCAAATTTGACGAGGTTTCCTTCATCGTCTGGCCGTTTGTCTTTCTCGTGGATTTTCTCGCCATCGTCCTCGCCGTGCTGCTGGGTTCGATGCTTTCCGTGATGGTCGTGCTGATTCTGACACTGGCGGCGACTGGCGCGTTGATTTTCAAGATTCCCGTCACGCTCGCCGGCCTGTCGGGGCCGGCTCTCCTAGTGGGCACCTGCGCCCCTCTGGTCCTGCTGGGGGCCTTCGCCGCCTTCTTCGTGGCGGCCGGCGTTTGGCTCCTGCGCAAGGCCCGGCCCGCGGCCTTGACCGGGGGCAAGGGCCTGGCCGGCGGGGATTTGACGGCGCAATTGCCGGTGCTTTCCGCCGTGCTGCCTTTCCTGCTCCTAATCATGGCCTCGGTGCGGTTGCCGCTGGCCGACCCGTCACCGGTTTTTGGACTCGCCCTGCTTCTGGCGGTGTTATTGATGGGCGTTGCGAAACTCTTGTCCGTTGATTTGCTGCCGGCGGTGGGGCTGGTCTGCGTGACCGCTGTGGAATGCGCCTGGCATTTTTCCCGGTTCGATCCGGCCAATGCCGGTGTGCCGCTCGTTTGGTATCTGGCGCTTTTTGCCGTCTTCACGATTTACCCGTTTGTCTTTTTGCGACAATTCGCGGCCAAAACCATGCCATGGGCCGCGGCTGCGATGGCCGGGGTCCCGCAGTTCTTTCTGATTCACCGGCTGATGGCCGCAGCGCATCCAAACCAATTCATGGGTCTGCTGCCCATGGCTTTTGCCGTTCCCCCGTTGACAAGCCTGGTGATCGTGTTGCGGAAAATTCCCGCTGACAACCCGGCGCGCATTACTCAACTGGCTTGGTTTGGAGGAGTGGCGCTTTTTTTCGTCACCCTGATTTTTCCCATTCAGTTCGACCGTCAATGGATCACGATTGGCTGGGCGCTGGAGGGCGTGGCGTTGTTGTGGCTCTTTCATCGTGTGCCGCATCCCGGTCTGCGGCTGGCCGGCGCATGGTTGCTTGTCGCCGCCTTCGTCCGGCTCGCGCTCAATCCGGCGGTGTTGGAATATCATATACGAAGCGCGACCCCGATTCTGAACTGGTACCTCTATGCGTACGGGGTTGTGACGGTGTGTTTGTTCACGGGGGCGCGGATCGTCGCGCCACCCCGGAACATGGTTGGGCAAGTCAATGCGCCGCCGGTTCTGGCCGGGCTTGGCACGGTCGTCACCTTCCTCCTCCTCAACATCGAAATTGCCGATTACTTCAGCGCGCCTGGTTCGACACTGACCTTCCAGTTTGGCGGCAACTTTGCGCGCGAGATGACTTACACCATCGCCTGGGCTGTCTTCGCCTTGGTCTTGCTCGTAGCGGGAATTCTTAGAAAGATTCCAATCTCGCGTTATGCCGCCCTTGCCCTGTTGAGCGTCACGCTGCTGAAACTTTTCTTCCACGATCTGTCGCAACTTGGAGCGCTTTACCGCATCGGCGCTTTCATCGGGGTGGCCGTCATAGCCATGCTGGCGTCCTTCGCCTACCAGCGGTTCTTTGCCGCCGTTTCCCAACAAAAGGAAAAAATTGAACCGGCTCCTTAAATTTGGTGTTCGTTGGGTTTTTCTCCTTTGCCTGGCTTGCGCCCCGCCCGCCGGCGCCGCCGGCTTGCCGTCGGCCTGGCAGCATGAGCAAGCTTTCACCGTGCCAGCCGCCGGCTTGGTCAAGTTGAGCTTGCCGGTCGAAACACTCGATGCCGCGCGACCCGGACTCGAGGATTTGCGTCTCTATGACGAGGCAGGCAATGAAGTGCCTTACTGGATCGCGCATCCGGCTCCAGCCATCCGGCGGCGGCTGTCGGCAAAGTCATTCCACGTTTCGCTGCTGCCGCGCGATTCAGTCATCACCCTGGAAACCGGTCTCACGCAAGCCGCGGACGGCCTTACCCTGGAAAGCCCGGCCAACAATTTCATCAAGCCTGTGCGAATCGAGGGTTCTCTGGACCGCGAAAATTGGCACACGCTGGCCGAGGGGCAGCCCGTTTTTCGCCAGCCCGATGGCGCGGCTCAACTTCACCTTTCCTTTCCCTCCGGCGTCTGGCCGTGGCTTCGGTTGACCGTTGACGATCGTCGTTCGCAACCGATTCCATTGACCGGCGCATCCGTTGATGTCGCCGCTGTCGCCGCCGAACCTGAAGCGACTGAATGGACGCAAGCGGCCATTGCTGAACGGCATGAAAATCCCGGCGAAAGCCGCCTCACCCTTAATCTTGGCGCGGCGAACCTCGACATTGACGCCATCAAGATCGAGACCGGAGCCCCGCTGTTTGCCCGGCAAATCACGCTGGCGGTGACGCAGGTTTTGGAGGATTCGATCCGCGAACAAACCCTGGCCCGTGGCACCATTTTCCGCGTTGCCATTGAGGGCGCGCCTGCTTCTGAGACCCTCTTGGTGCCGCTACACAGCCAGGTTCGCTCCCGGCAACTGCTCCTGTTCATCAATAACGGCGACAGCCCGCCGCTGCCGGTCAGGGAGGTGCGCGTGGCGCGGCGTCCGGTTGCCCTTCTCTTCCTTGCCCGTCAAGCCGGCTCTTATTATGTGCTGACTGGCAACAGCCTTTGTTCAGCCCCTTCCTACGATTTGAGCGCGCTGCATATCGATCCAAAATCCATTCCGGTTTCGGCCCTGACGCTGCCGCCGCTGGTTGAGAATCCCGGCTACCAGACGCCCGAAGCGCTTCCCGGCATCACGGATCATGGCGCGCCGCTTGACATATCGGCCTGGAAATTTCGCAAGCCGGTCAAGATCGTCCGCGCAGGCGCCCAGCAATTGGAACTTGATTTGGATGCGCTGGCCCATGCGCAACCAGGTTTGCAAGACATCCGGCTTTTGCACGGCACCAGGCAGATTCCCTTCATCATCGAACACACTTCCATCACCCGCTCCATCGAGGCGTCCGCGACAGCAGCCAATGATGCCAAAGACTCCGGACTCACCCGCTGGACGATCCAGCTTCCCGAAGCAGGGCTGCCGCTGACTCAACTTGCCTGCACGGTGCAAACACCCTTGTTTCACCGCGAAATGGCGCTTTATCAGGAAATGGAGGACGAACGTGGAACGAAATACCGGCAGCTTATTGCCCAAGGGTCATGGATGCGAACGCCCGACCGCACAAATCGCGATTTTGTTTTGCAGATCAACAGCCTTTTGCATGGCGACAAGGTTTTCCTGGAAACCCAGAATGGCGACAATCCACCCATTCAGTTGCAAAACTTCCGGCTGTTTTATTCCGTGCCCCGCATCCTTTTCAAAGCAAGCACGGACGAGCCAGTTTTTCTTTACTATGGCAATGCAAAGGCGGCGGCGCCTCAGTACGATCTGAGCCTGGTTGGCGACCAGTTGGTCATGGCTGAGAAAGCGTCTGCCGCCCTGTCCACCGAGGAACGCCTTCAAGGATCCGCCGACCGTGACAACCGGCAATCCGGCATGGGCACTCTGGCTCTGTGGAGCGTGCTGGCCCTGGTGGTTGTCGTGCTTCTATGGCTGATTTCGCGTAAGCGGTAAAGGAGGGTCCCCCTGTTGATCGGCGGGTGGCGGTGGTAAAGATGGGGCCATGAAGACATCCAATGGTTCGTTTCTCCGCCGCCGGGCTCCGCGCATTGATGCCACTCGGCGCGCT
>JBKQUS010000113.1:0-14755 GCA_052325505.1 Limisphaerales bacterium | reverse complement strand
GATCAAGCAGCACCTGCGCATCAAACACTTTTACGGCACCAGCGACAACGCGGTCAAAACCCAGATTTGGATTTCCATCTGTGTTTACGCGTTGGTGGCGATCTTGAAAAAGCAACTGGAGTCCGAGAAAAGTCTCTACAGCATTTTGCAGATCTTGAGCGTGAACGCCTTTGAGCAAGAGCCTCTGCATCAAATACTTAGAGATTCAGCCCCACCGATTTTGGAAGGCAGTACTTGCAACCAGTTGATATTCAACTACTAATATCCAGACGGTCATGGACCTATATATCAATCTGCCAAAGCCCGGCGATGCTGCTTTTCCATTTCTTAATTCATAATTCACACTTTCCTTTTGTGACGGCTCCGTGCCGGGTTGTGTCGGCAGTTGTGACGGGTTGCCCCATGCGTAAGTCCTTGACTGACAACAAATGTTACGGTGTGACGGCTCCAGACCCCTGGACGCCTCGACCCGGGGGCTGATATGGGGGGTGTCCTAATCCTAATCCCATGGCCTGCCTTCGTTTCCTTCGTTTCGTGGTTTTTCAGAACTTCAGCTTCAGCATTCCTGCATGGGGGCGGAAGTCAAACCGTGATTATCTTAGTTAAATCAGAATCAAACCAGTGCTCTGGAAGCCAAATTGTATGCAAAGATCTATACAGGAACGCCTTACAAAACAACCAACGGTTGAGCCGGTCATACTACTCAAAGTGAATCAAAGTGATTTTATTTCCATGACTCTCAACACCCATGATCTTTTGCTCCTCCTCGTTTCGACTTGTTTCGAGCCGTTTCGACCAATTTGTGCTAATTCGTGCTAAAAAAAGAATCTGTCCTTGAGGTTGCCGTATTCCTTCCTTCAATCGCCGAAACGGATGCCTTGGGCCAGAGGTAGGTCTGATGAATAATTGATCGTTACGGTCTGGCGGCGCATGTAGTTTTTCCAGGCGTCGCTGCCGCTTTCCCGGCCGCCGCCGGTGCTCTTCTCGCCGCCAAATGCGCCGCCAATTTCCGCGCCGCTCGTGCCAATGTTCACATTGGCGATGCCGCAGTCGCTGCCGCGATTGGACAGGAAGAACTCCGCTTCGCGCAAATCATTGGTGAAAATCGCCGAACTCAATCCCTGCGGCACTGCGTTGTGCCACGTCACGGCCTCTTCCAGATTCCGGTAGGGGATGAGGTAGAGGATGGGCGCAAAGGTCTCTTCAGCGACGATTTTCATGCGCGGACCTGCCTTGGCCAGGCAAGGCGTCACATACCGGCCTCCCGGATATTTTTCCCCGAACAGCAGATCGCCGCCGTAAAGAATTTGTCCGCCTTCCTTGGTCAGTCGTCGCAAGGCTTTCTGCATCGTGTCCACCGCCGCCGGAGTGATCAACGGGCCCATCAGCGTTCCGGCGAGCAAAGGATTGCCGATCGGCACTTGCGCGTAGGCCTTGAGCAGTCGTTGCGTCAGGTCCGTTTCGATGGATTGATGGACGAAAACCCGGCGGGTGGTGGTGCAACGCTGTCCCGCTGTGCCCATCGCGCCAAATAAAATCGCGCGCGTGGCTAGCTCAAGATCGGCCGAGGGCGCGACAATGATCGCGTTGTTGCCGCCCAATTCGAGCAGGACGCGGCCCAGGCGGCGCTGGACTATTTGGCCGACATCGCGGCCCATGCGGGTCGAACCGGTCGCGGAAATGAGCGGGATTCGCCGGTCCTTGGCCATTCTCTCCCCCACCGAGTCGCGTCCGCCGACGACCAAACTGAAAACAGCCGGATCAACTCCGTTGGCCCGGCATATGCGTTCGGCAATCTTGATGGTGGCGATGGCGCAAAGGGGCGTCCGGCTCGACGGCTTCCAGAGCGTGGCGTCGCCGCATACCGCGGCGAGGGCGCTGTTCCAAGCCCAAACGGCGACGGGAAAATTAAAAGCGGTAATAATGCCGACAATGCCCAATGGATGCCACTGCTCCATCATGCGGTGTTGCGGGCGTTCGGAAGCGATGGTCAAACCGTGCAGTTGCCGGGAAAGGCCGACGGCGAAATCACACATATCAATCATCTCCTGAACTTCGCCTTCGCTCTCTGCCAGAATCTTTCCCGCTTCGAGCGTAATCAATTGTGCTAGATCGGTTTTGGCGACGCGCAAGGCGTTGCCAAATTGGCGGATGATCTCGCCGCGTTTCGGCGCAGGCAGGGCTTGCCAGTTCTGAAACGCCCGCCCGGCCTGCTCGACGGCCCGCTGGTAATCCGCCGCGTTGGCCGTGCGCACGCGGCCCAATTCGCCGCCATCAATCGGCGAAATGCTTTTCAAGACCGGCCCGCTGCCGATCCATTCGCCGCAGAAAACGCCCGCGTTCTCCGGCCGTAAACCGAGTTTTTTGAAAAGGGTGGCGTGGGATGTCTTCATGACAGGCGGCGGCATTCGCCGTCGATGATTTTCAGGGCTTCATCAATCGCGTCGTCCGGCACATCGAGCACGGGGCGCAGACGGATGGAACGTTCGCCGCCGCGCAGGGTCAACAGACCCAGATCAAAAGCGCCGGTCCAGAAGCGGTCGCGCATTTCCCGGCTGGGCAGATCGAAGGCCAGGAGCAGGCCGCGTCCCCGCGCCGCCGTCAGGACGGAATGTTTCGCGGCCAGCTTCTGCAATTCCACCAAAAGGCAGGCCCCTTTCTCCCGTGCATTGTCCACCAGACGTTCCTCCTCGATGATCCGCAAAAAGTGCGTCGCGCGGACATAATCGCAAAAGTTGCCGCCCCAGGTGGAACTGATGCGGCCCGGCAGGCGGAAGACGTTGTCTTTGACTTCGTCCAGCCTTGGCCCGGCCATGACCCCGCACACTTGCGCCTTCTTGCCGAACGCCAGCAGGTCTGGCCAAACGTCAAAATGCATGCAGCACCAATTCTGCCCGGAAACCCCCATACCCGTTTGCACTTCGTCGAATATGAGAAGGATGTCGCTTTCATCACAAATGCGGCGCAGCGTTTTGAACCACTCGCCGCGGAAATGGTTATCGCCGCCTTCCCCCTGCACAGGCTCAATAATGATGGCGGCGATGTCCGCGCCGCGTTCCGCGATGAGCCGGCGGATTTGCGCCTCGGCCTGCTTTTCCTTCTCGATGACGTTCTGCAGCCGTTCCATCTCGGGCAGGGAAAAGTCGATGACAGGAGCGCTGACGCGCGGCCAGGGGAATTTGGCGAACAAATCAGTTTTGCGCGGGTCGGTATTGGTCAGGCTCATGGTGTAGCCGCTGCGGCCGTGAAACGCCCGAGTAAAATGAAGGATCTCCGTGCCGCGTTCGCCCCGTCCGGCGACGAGGTTCTTGCGAACCTTCCAGTCCATGGCGGCTTTGAGCGCGTTTTCCACCGCCAGCGCGCCGCCGTCGATGAAAAAATACCGGTCCAGCCCCGGGATTCCCATCACGCGCTCAAAAGTTTTCATGAACGTCGCCAAAGCGACCGAATAAATATCCGAACTGGCCACCTTGACCCTGGCCGCGGCGAGCAAATCCGCCTGCACAGCCGGCGAATTGAACCAAGGATGGTTGAAGCCTACCGGCATCGAGGCGAAGAACGAATAGAAATCGATCAGACTGCGCCCCGACACCGCATCGACCAGACGCGAGCCGCAGCTCTTTTCCAGATCGACCACCAGCTTGAAGCCATCGACCAGGATGTGCTTCTCCACTTCGGCAATCACGCGCGCTGGCGCGATGACCTCCGCGGCGCGTGATGCGGCCCTGCCGGCCTTTCCTTTGGGTGGCTTCTCTTTCACTGAATCCATTTGCCTCACGTGGGAATATATTCATCGCCTTGGGAAAGACGAGCCGGAACCGCCCAAAAAAGAGCTTTACAGGTTCCGGCCCCTTATTTAAACTGCTTTTGCATACTAGATTGAGATAGAACAATATGGAAAAAGGAAAGACGATAACGGGATTTCAGCTTCATGACCAGGACACAGGTTCCGCGGACGTGCAAGTCGCCCTTCTGACCGAGCGCATCAACCACCTGACCGAGCATCTGCAGAAGAACATCAAGGACCACAGTTCCCGGCGCGGTTTGTTGAAGATGGTCGGGCAACGCCGCCGGCTGTTGGATTATCTCCACCAGACCGACTTGACGCGCTATCAGTCGGTGACCAAGAAGCTGAAGCTTCGGCATTGATCCGTCCTTCTTTCCCGGGAAACTGGATGTCCCGACCATGATAAATGGCAACTTCACTGGCCAGGAAACGCGACTTGGCCAGTGCAAAGGAATAAGTTCGCGGTGTTAGGTTTCGCCGACTGGGGTGATTTCAATCAGGACCGGTCATTGCCCGGAGTTGATTGAAGTTCCCCTGAGTCGGCGGGTTTAAGGATTAATTATGGCAGAACGTGTAACGGCCCAGGTTGGGTCCAAGCAGATTATTATTGAGACAGGCAAACTCGCCAAACAGGCCGACGGCTCCGTAACGGTGCAATTGGGGGAAACCATCGTCATGGTGGCGGCAGTGGCGGCGATCAAGGCCAAAGAGGGCCAGGATTTCTTCCCGTTGACCGTTGATTACCGCGAAAAAGCGGCGGCTGCGGGCAAATTCCCCGGAGGCTATTTCAAGCGCGAAGGGCGTCCCACGGAAAAGGAAATTCTGACCAGCCGTTTGACTGACCGCCCCATCCGTCCCCTTTTCCCGAAGGGCTGGTTCAACGAGGTGCAGGTGCAAAGCATTCTCCTCAGCGCCGATGGCGAAAACGACTCGGACATATTGAGCATTATCGGCGCCTCGGCGTCGCTGGCCGTCAGCGACATTCCCTGGGATGGCCCGCTGGGCGCTTTGCGCATCGGGCGGGTCCAGGGGAAATTCGTCGCGAATCCCACGCATTCGGAACTGCTGGAAAGTGATCTGGACCTCGTTTATGTGGGCAACGCCAACGACGTTGTGATGTTTGAAGGATCCGCCCGTGAAATATCGGAGGCGGATTTCATGGCCGCGCTGAAATTTGGCCACGAATGCTGCCAGCCGCTCATCGTGGCCCAGAAGGAACTGGCCGCGCGCGGCGGAAAAAAGAAGCGCGAAATCACCGTGAACATCGTGCCGGAGGACATTTTGCGCGAAGCCAAGCAACGGGCCGGGGAACGCATGGTGCCGGCGTTGCTGACCCATAAAAAACTGGAGCGCGAGGCCGCCGTCAAGACCCTGACCGATGAAGTCGCCGCCGATCTGGTGGCCAAATTCGGTGCCGAGAAAGTGACCGAAACCGTACTGCGCGAGACTTTTTATTACATCCAAAAAGAAACCGTGCGGCATCTCATCATGAACGAGGACAAGCGCCTCGATGCCCGTGGATTCGACGAGATCCGGCCCATTATCTGCGAAGTCGGTTTACTGCCCCGGGCGCATGGTTCGGCGCTGTTCTGTCGCGGAGAGACGCAGGCCGTCACGCTGGTGACCTTGGGAACGACGGAAGACGCCCAGGAATTTGACTCCTACACCGGCGGTGAGACAGAAAAGAAGTTCATCCTGCACTACAGCTTTCCAAACTATTCGGTGGGTGAGACGGGGCGCATCAGTGGCCCTGGCCGCCGCGAGATCGGTCATGGGGCATTGGCGGAACGTTCCATCGAGCCGATGCTGCCGCTGGCCGAATATCCTTACGCCGTTCGCGTGACGAGCGAGATCATGGAATCCAACGGCTCGAGTTCCATGGCCACCGTTTGCGGCGGCACGCTGGCCTTGATGGACGCGGGAGTGCCCATGATACGGCCCGTGGCCGGCATTAGCATCGGCATTTGCACGGAGCATGATGACATGGATAAAATCAGCCGTTACAAACTGCTGACCGACATCATCGGCTGGGAGGACGCGTTCTGCGACATGGACTGCAAGATCGCGGGCACCGACAAGGGAATTACTGGATTTCAACTTGACCTGAAACTGCGCGGCTTGCCCCACCTCGTCATGGCCGAGGCCTTGGAGAAAGCCCGCGTCGGCCGCCTGTCCATCTTGGGCATCATGGCCAAAACACTGGCCGAGCCTCGTAAGGAAATGAGCAAATACGCGCCGCGCATCGTGCAGGTGAAGATTAATCCCGAAAAGATCGGGGCGCTCATCGGGCCTGGCGGCAAGAACATCAAGCGTCTGGTCGAGGAGTCCGGTTGCGAAATCAACATCGATGACGATGGCACCGTCAATATTTATTCCGTCTCGGAAGAGGGCATGAAGATCGCGCGCGGCGCGATTGAAGGCATGACGGCGGAGGCCGAGATCGGCAAGCTCTACCGCGGCAAGGTGGTCACGATCAAGGAGTTCGGGGCGTTCGTGGAGTTCCTGCCCGGCAAGGACGGCTTGGTCCATATCAGCGAGCTGGCCAATTTCCGTGTCAAACAGACCGAGGACATCGTCAAACTGGGTGATGAAGTCTGGGTCAAATGCCTGGGCGTTGACGAAAAAGGCCGTGTGCGGCTTTCGCGCAAGGCGGCGATGGAAGATCGCGAGCGCGAGATGGCGCCCAAGGCGTAACGGCGTGTTTGTTCGTAGCGGGAACGAAGGGGGCCGCGACGATTGGAGAAATTGACGCAGGACGGGGTTTATGCAATAGTGAGAAGGTTGTATGTTATCGTGGAGTTCAAGTTCCCTGGCGGTGGCGATGGTGGCGGTGGGTGCGTTATCGCCTTGCTTCATGCCTGTTTCGGCAAGGGCCGGTGACAAGATCGAATTTTCCGCCCCAAGCGCGTCGCTGGAGGTTCCGCAAGTGGCGCGCGAAGAGGCGCCTCTTCCATCCTTTAATCTTCCGATGCGGACTGATGACAGGACTCCGGAAGACGTGCGGGGTCGGACGGTGTACGTCGTTACCACCCCCAGACAGAATGGCCTCAGGGCATGGGACTCGGATGACACGGATGATCAGGATGATGCTTATCCGGGGAGTGGTCATGAGGATCGTGATCGTCGCAATGATGAGTTGTATTCCAGCCAGCGGGCGGTTTATGAGTTGACCAATCGATGGGATGATGCACGGGATCGCGATTTTGAGAGCATTTTCTCTCATAGAAGACGGCAGGAAACCGCCAGTGAGGGCCACTTTGGCGGCCAAGCGGAGGCGGAGAAGGCGCTAGGGAGAATCGATTACGAAGCCGATAAACGCTACGCCAGTCATTTTGGCGATTCAGGTGAAGACTTAACATGGTCCCGTCAGACTTTGGATGGCGGATTGGAGCCGGAGGAAACAGCAAGGAAAGAGATGTCGGCATGGGCGGACAAAATTCTCCATCCCGCATCGCACGAAATAGACCGGACGCTGGCAAGACAACAGAGGTTCACTCAGATGAGGGGAGTCAATCGGAATTCCCTTGGGGAAGATCCATCGGAGGATTCTTTCAGTGTGGCGGACAGTCTGCCGCCAGGTTCCACATTGTCCCCCGCGACGGACACCTTCGCCACGCAATGGAACGATAAGGGCCGAAGAATGCCTGAGGAAACGCCGAGAGCGCCTTTGAACTACAAATATGACTACACCAACACGGTGGGCCAATATTCGGATTTATTCTCGCGGCAGCAACCGCCGGCCTCCCCTCCAGGCCAAGTCCAGTCACGTCCTGCGATTTTGCCTTTCCCCAAAAAGCCCGGCTCCGTCTTTTAGCCATGTGGATGGTGGAAGGGGGCGGGCATGGCCGGTGAGTGGGATCGGCCGTGGCGCAAGGAAAAGCGAAGATTTGTCTTTATTTTCACAGCGGGCAATGCTTTAATGGCAGGCACCGCACAAAGAGATGCGGTCCCAAAGCGCCGGACGACCCAAGACATGGATTTAACAGAGTTTATCTCACAGTGGCAAAGCGTTTGACAACAGGAAAAAATATGAAGGCTAAGAAACCGACTCCCCCGCCTTTGGCGAAAGGCCAACTTTGGAGGATGGACGATAAACACATAGAAATCATGGAAGTGGGCAAAACCCTGACACACTACCGCCTTTTTCAAAGTCAAAAGCGGGTGCCCATCAGTTTGGGAGGGATCGCCGCAGTCCAGGCTTACCTGAAGTCCAATGGCGCGAAATTGATCAGGAAAGCGTCTCCTTTAAAAACGGCTTGATGGCCCGGCAGGCTGCGGTCCTGTCCAATTCCAAGGGGTTCTGGCCTTTGCGGAGGATTGGCGTACTGTTTTGGGACGCGAATCCAAAGATCAGACAATCCAAATCCCTGCGGGCTGGAGGATCTCAAACCCGTCCTTGTTTAAGCCTCATCAGCGCATCCGGCCTGTTTTCCCAGCGGCGGCTTGGCATTCAATGTGCTTAATCTCAAGGGGCTGTCCAGTTCCCAAAACTGGCAAAGGCTGGCTGTGGTTTTTGGGCAGGAAGAAATGTCAAATGACAAACACGTCGCACATGGATGTTCGGGCGCTTCTGGCGCGGCAACAGTTGATGAATCAGCGGGAGCATAAACGGCTGGCCCGCAGAATCCACGATGAAATCAGCCAGAAAATGACCTTGCTGGCCCTGCAACTGTCGCTGGCGGCGTCGGACAAGACTCCGCCTGCCAACTGGGCCGCGAAGTGCAAAGATTGGGCCAATCTTGTCATGGAGCTTGGCCAATCGGTTCGGAGCGTCACCAACGAATTGCAACCCAGAATTCTTGACGAATTTGGGCTGGTGGCCGCCTTGCGCTGGTTCGCGCAGGCCTCGGCCGGCGATATCTGCTGCACCTTTGTCGCGCCGAAAGAGGACGTTTCCCTGGCCCCGTTTGCAGCCAACGAATTATTCGGAATCTGCCGCGAGATTGTCACGGATATCCTGGTGCCGGGAGTGGCGCGTGTCGAAATTGAATTGGAGGAGAAAGAGGGGACCGTGTGCCTGCATTTGCGGGCCAATGACAACGGGCTTGCCAGGGAACTGATCACCGAAAAGGCGTTAGATGGCATTGCCGCCCATGACCGGCTGATTTGCGTGGATGGCACGGTGGAATTGAACCATGCCGCGGACGGTTCCGTGGTCACGCTGTCGGTGCCGTCTGTCCGCCCTGTGGCCTTCAGCGCCAATTGAGCTACATCAGGTTCACGGGGTCAATATCAACGCTCATCCCGACTTCCTCCGGCAATGTGACCGAGGACAGCAATCCCGCCAGCCTGTGGCTTAACCGGGTCATTTGCCGGGTACGCAACAGGATGTGAAAGCGGTGTTTGTTTTCCGTGCGGGCCAGCGGGGCGGGGGCCGGCCCGGCCAAAATCATGTCCGGGAACTCCCCGGACCAATTCTCGATTTCATGCTTCACATACGTGGCCGAGAAACTGGCCTTTTCTTCGTTGCGCCCCTTGATCAGGAGCAAAGCGATCCGGCTGACCGGCGGATAATTGAGTTGGCGGCGGAACTCAATTTCCTGCTCGTAAAAACCGGCAAAGTCATGGCGGCGGGCATATTGAATGGCGGGATGAAACGGCGTGAAGGCCTGCACGAAAACCTCCCCCTCCACGTCGCCCCGTCCGGCCCGGCCCGCCACTTGTGTCAATAATTGAAAGGTCCGTTCCCCGGCGCGAAAGTCCGGCAGGTGCAGACTCAAGTCCGCGTGAATGATCCCGACCAGTGTGACGTTGGGAAAGTGCAGGCCTTTGGCGATCATTTGCGTGCCGACCAGCAGATCGATCTTTCCGGTCCTGAAATCACCGAGGATGCGGCGGTAATCCTCCTTACGCTTGAGGGTGTCCGAATCCATGCGCCGGATGCGGGCCTTGGGAAAAAGTTTTGACAGGGCGGCCTCGACCTTTTCGGTGCCCAGGCCGGCATAGCGAATGGCGGGGTTGCGGCATTTCTGATTCGGGCAGACGGCTGGCGCAACGGATTCGTGGCCGCAGATATGGCAGCGCAATTTGCCGGCCTGCCGATGATAGGTGAGCGATAGGCTGCAATTAGGGCACGTAGCCACGTAACCGCAGAGAGGACATTGCATCGAAGTGGCAAAGCCGCGCCGGTTCAGAAACAGGAGGGTCTGTTCCCCGCGCTCCAGGCGGCTGAGAATGGCTTCCTTGAGGCGGGGAGAAAGGATGGGGGTTCCCGTTTCGTGGCGTGCGACCTGACGCATGTCGATGACGCGCACCACGGGCATTTTTTTATGATCGGCGCGGATGGGCAATTCGAGCAGGCGGTATTTGCCTTTCTCCACATTGTAGAAGCTTTCCATGGAGGGCGTGGCCGAACCCAGCACGACCACCGCATTCTCCATCCGGGCGCGCACCACCGCGACGTCGCGGGCATGGTAACGGGGGGCTTCCTCCTGCTTGTACGATTGTTCGTGCTCCTCGTCCACAATGATGAGGCCGAGAGGATCGACGGGCGCAAAAACGGCGGAGCGCGCGCCGATGACGATGCGGGCGCGGCCCTGGCGGATCTTGTGCCATTCATCATGGCGCTCGCCGGCGGACAAATGGCTGTGCAACACCGCTACCAGGGTTTGCAACGGGCCGGAGCTGAAGCGGGCTTTGAAGCGTTCGACCGTCTGGGGTGTTAGGGAGATCTCCGGCACCAGCACAATCGCGCCCCTGCCTTGTTGCAGGCTGCGGGCGATGGCCTGCAAATAAACCTCCGTCTTGCCGCTCCCTGTCACACCGTGGAGGAGGAAGACGTTGTGGCGGAATAGGCCTCCGGCCTGTCTGGATTGGGCGTCCCGCCCAAGCCCCCCTACCGACAACGAGGAAGATCCTTTGGATTTTGGTTCAGCGCTAGGGGCGGCATTGGGGACGGGTTTTGGCGGGACGCCGGTTCCACCCGTCGTCATCGCGGCCGTGATTGCCTCGAAAGCGCGCTGTTGGTCCGGGTTAAAGGCCAGTGATTGGGTCGGCAAAATCGTCTCGCGCCCGTAGGGGTCGCGCTCGGAAATCTGCGGGGTGATGGTAATCAGCCCCTTGTCCTCCAACCGGCGCAACGTTTGGGCCGTGGTTGAGACCGTCTGCAACAACTCTTGCAAAGCCAATTCCCCCCGCTGGCGCACGATGTCTAGGATCTGCTCCTGGCGCTTGCTCAGTTTCGGCCCGGATCCAGTGACGGGCAGGGCGCGCACGAATAACTGTTCGCGCCAGCCTTCCTTCTCTTTGCGCACGGCTTCGGGCAGGACGGTCTTGAGCGCAATCTCCGGCGGGCAGCAGTAATATTCGCCCATCCAACGGGCCAGTTGCAGGATCTTCGCGCTGACGAACGATTGCCGCCCGACGATTTTAACGAGCGGGCGAAGATTGGGGTGGGGCGAACTCTCCGCCAGGGCAGTGACGCAGCCCAGCACCTGGCGGCGGGCAAAAGGCACTTTGACCCGTGTGCCGACTTCCACCAATCCCTCCATCTCGTCGGGTATGAGGTAGTCAAATTCCTTGCCCAGGGCCAACTCGAGGGTGACGCGAGCAATCATGCCTGGAGGATGCCAGTGAAAACGGGCCGCAGAAAGCAGAAAGCAAAGAAAAAGGCCGCGCGAGGGCGCGGCCGGGAAACTCAAACCGTTTGAAAATTATTCTTTACTGTTTCATGTTGGTTTTGTTGGTGTCGATGACTTCGATTTTCGCACCTTTTTTCAATTCCTCCGCCGAGGGGACTTTGATGATTTGTCCACTGACCACCGGAGTAGTCGGCGCGGCGGCGTTGGCTCGATTGGGCGGCGGAATGGGCGGCCCGGATGTGACGGAATTCAATTCCAAGTCAAAAACGAGCACTGAATTTCCCGGGATTTTCGGGGGAGACCCGCGGAGTCCGTAGCCCAGACCCGAGGGAATGGCCACCTGCCATTTGGACCCAACTTTCATCAAAGGCAGTATTTTCTGCCAGCCCGCGATGATCCTTCCATTGACCGAGGTCTTGAAATTGGCGTTGCTGTCAAATTCCGTTCCATCGATCAAGGTGCCGCGATAAGCCACTGTCACTGTGTCGGTTGGCTGCGGCATGGCGCCATCGCCCGCCTTGATCACCTTGTATTCCAAGCCGTTGCTGAGAGTTATGACCCCTGGGGATTTCGCAAACTGGGCCAAAAAAGCTTCGCCCTTGACTTTGGCCTCCTCGGCCTCAGCCTGTTGTTTGGCCTGCAAGGCCGCTCTGAGCTGCTTCAAGACTTCCTCTTGTTCAGCATGTGTCAAACGCGTGGGTTTCCCAGTGACGACATCTTTGATCGCATCCAGCACGGTATTGGTATCAACCTCAACCCCACCGCGTTTGAAACTGTTGGTGATACTGTTGCCGAAGTACATGCCAATGGCATAGCTGAGCCTGCCTTTTTCCGGCATTACCGCGGGGGGGGGGTTGGCCGGTGTCATCGCCATGCCGGGCGGTGTGGCATGCATGGTTGGCGGTTGGTTCGTTTGGGCGATGCCATACAGAGGCAACAGCCCCATCATTAAGAAAACAGTTTGTTTCAATTTCATTTGATTCGTCGTTGTTCGTTACATCCGCGAGGCCATGGCTCGCCGGGAACCCGCCTTTTTGTGAACGGGGCTGAACTTTTACCATACGCCCCCGGACATGTCCAGCATGTTATTGACGTATTTTTGCGGAATTTCACTCAAATTATTTTGCGGAAATCTGAAGCTTCTTCAGCTTCCTGGATTATGGCATGACGCCCATCCCGGAGAACTCGAAAAGTGGCGGCTTGCCTTCGTTTTCGTTTGTGCCAACACTCGGGCCGTGATGAACGGGCCTTTGCCATAGACTGATGACACTCGGAGCCTCATCGACGCGAATCCGCGACAGATTGCTGAAACGCGCGCGCGCCGCAATGAAATGCGCTTATGCTCCCTATTCAAAGTTCCAGGTCGGGGCGGCGGTTCTGCTCCGGGACGGGCGCATCTTCACCGGTTGCAACGTCGAAAATGCGTCCTACGGCCTGACAATCTGCGCGGAGCGCAATGCCATCTTCGCCGCTGTCGCGGCCAGCGCCGGGAAGCCGACCATTGTGGCGGTGGCGGTGGTGAATCGTCGCGGCGTGCCATGCTCGCCCTGCGGCGCTTGCCGGCAGGTCATCGCCGAATTCGGTCCCGATGCCGTGGTCTGGTATTTGGGCGCCAGGGGCGTCGTCAGCCGGAGCCTGCGCGAGTTGCTGGTGGACGGATTCGTGTTGTGATAGCGTCGCCTTTCCTCATGCGGCCTGTTGATTTGATACGCAAAAAACGCGATGGCGGAGAGCATTCCCGCGAGGAGATTTTTTCACTGGTCGAGTCCTTCACCCTCGGCAATGTGCCTGATTATCAAATGTCCGCCTGGATGATGGCGGTGGTGCTGCGCGGCCTGACGGAGGCGGAGACGGCGGCTTTGACTGAAGCGATGTTGCGTTCGGGCCGGGTCATGGATTTGAGCGCCTTGCCGGGGGCCAAGGTGGACAAGCATTCGACGGGCGGGGTGGGGGACAAAACATCGCTCGTCCTGGCGCCGGTGGTTGCGGCCGGCGGCCTGCGCGTGCCAATGATCAGCGGTCGAGGCTTGGGCCACACCGGAGGCACGCTGGACAAGCTGGAATCCATCCCGGGATTCAACGTCAATCTTTCTCCTGCGGACTTCGTCAAAGTGCTTGGCGCCTGCGGCTGCGTCATGGCGGGGCAGACGGCGGAGATTGTCCCGGCGGACAAAAAAATGTATGCGTTGCGCGATGTGACGGGCACGGTTGAAAGTCCTCCGCTGATCTGCGCCAGCATCATGAGCAAAAAATCGGCCGAAGGCATCGATGCGCTGGTCCTGGATGTCAAGACGGGTTCGGGGGCGTTTATGAAGCGGCCGGAAGAAGCCGAACACTTGGCCAAAATGATGGTCGCCACTGGCGAACGCATGGGCAAACGCGTGGCCGCCCTCATCACGGACATGGATCAGCCGTTGGGCCGCGCCGTGGGCAACAGCCTGGAAGTGTGCGAGTGCCTCGAGGTGCTGCGCGGCGACCGCCAGCCCATGAGCGATGACCTGCGTTCCCTTTCCCTTGAACTGGCCGCCTGGATGTTCTATCTCGGCGGACGCGCGGAGACTGTGCCTGCGGGAAGGTCGTTGGCCGAAAAACTCATCGAAAGCGGCGAAGCCTTGCGGAAGTTCCTTGAGATGTGCCGGCTGCAAGGCGCGGCCCCTTCCTTTGACGGCCGGCCTGACGAGCTGCCGGTGGCGAAACATACCGTTGAGTTCAAGGCGTCTGCGGAGGGTTTCATCGAATCCATTCATTGCGAACAGGTCGGGCTGGCCAGCCTGGTCCTGGGCGGTGGACGAAACAAACAGGACGACGTCGTTGACCACACGGTGGGCTTGGAACTGCACAAGAAGACGGGTGACGCCGTCAAAAACGGCGAACTCATCGCCACCGTGCATTACAACAACGGCGCGACGCTCTCCGGCGCCCTTCTGCTGTTGAAGGAGGCGTATCGCATTGGGCCAAAGCCTCCGGACCGGCCCCGGCAACTGGTCAGGAAAGTCATCCACGGTCTGAAATCGTAAAAAGCGTAATAAAGCCTGATATCATGCAAAGATTCACAAGCATCCTGGGCATTCTCGCCATCCTGGCCGGGTGCTATGCCTTCTCCACCGACCGCAAGGCTGTCAAGTGGAAAATTGTGGCCTGGGGCGTGGGTTTGCAACTGCTCTTCGGTTACCTGGTGCTGAAGTTCGAGTGGGGACAAACAATCATGGCGGTGGCGGGGGACAAGGTCAAGGGACTGCTTGATTACGCCGCCGTCGGGGCGTCCTTTGTCTTCGGGCCGCTGGCGGATCCCAACGGAAAGGTCGGGCTTGTTTTTGCGTTTGTGGTCCTGCCCACCATCATTTTCATGGCCGCTTTCTTTGCCATGCTCTATCACTTTGGCGTCATG
>JBKQUS010000112.1:0-12679 GCA_052325505.1 Limisphaerales bacterium | reverse complement strand
ATACTCCAAAATATGCTGCGCGTTGGGATCGCATTGCTTGATATTGGCACCAGTGTTTCTGCGGATGAATTTGCGCCGTCGCCGCCCGGAAGCAAAGTGCCGGGCAAACCAGGAGGAGAATCCGGTTCGCCGCGACCCTGCCATGAGGCGAATTCACTGGAAAGGTGCGGCCATGAGTTGGTGAAAAATGAGTCGTCGAAAATATCGAACCAACTCGAATCATAGAATTCCAAATGCCAAAAGATCCCCCTGGCTTGCTCAAATCCCACAGAATCCGAGCCAACGAAAAAACCATTTGTCCAAACGTTGGTCGCGGGAACAATCGTCACCGGGCCGCCTGTGGCAGCCAGTTGGCCATCGAGGTAGAGCATGACGTTGGGGTCGGTGCCATAACTCAAGCCGATGAGATGCACAGAGTTGGACGGCCAGGAAATTGGCGCGCTGACGAATACTGTTGATACAGAATTGCTGACGCCACCAAAGTAAATGTTGGTTCCGCCGGGATCGAAGAAAATGGCCCAAAGGCCATCGGGACTGCCGTTTGAAAAATCTCCCGCAGCCAGCAGATAGCCGGCTTCACCGGGACCCGTTCCGTTTTGGTTGGCGTCGGCGGTCGCCCAATCGCAGATGAAAACACATCGGATGGCGCCGCCGGAAAAGGCAAGATTGGTGGTTCCGTCGGCCTCGACAATATTGTAGGCCAAAAAAGCGGGCAGCACGTTGGTCGTGTCGAGCAGGAGGGCTTTGTGACTCCACTCCGGCACGCTGACCAAATTGGTGAACGCAATCGGCGCATAACCACTGCCAGAAAGCCAGTTGGTGTCATCGAACGAGTAACTGCCCAGAAAAGGGTCTGGCGGCAAAGGCGGCGGCCCGGATTGGCAGAATGCCGAAACAGGCAACAGAAATACGACAAAGACCGCTAGCGTGAACGTTTGAAGAAAGCAACGGAATCCCCGTTGGTTGGTTTTGACCCGCACAACACTTTTTAATGTCATAATCCCTTCCCATGAATCCGGACACGGACAAAAAGGCGCGGACTCAACGCGCCCTCGTCAGAGGCACCGCGAAGCGCCTGTCAACAGAACACGCCAAGCCGCGCCCGATGCGGCGCGTGTTTGACTGGTCTGTTGACTCGGGTGAAAGTTCGCGGTTTTCTGACGAGCCCGTGGCCAAAGCCACGCAAATTTTAGTATCCTATTCCTCGATAATCTTCGGATGACGGGCGCACAATGGCCGAATCCGCCGAATTTGTCCAGAAAAAACGTTTCAATTTTTGTAATGGCGCGAACAAAAAGGCACACCGCGTCCAAAAGCTGATTTGCGCTTGGGGCGCAAGGCGGACAAACTGCGGCTTGTGGAAACGGGACAAGAAGAGTATAGGAATGCCTTGATGACGACGCAGAACTTTGAAATGGCGCTGGCCCATGTTGCCGCCTCATTGGACGAAGGGGCGAAATTGAGAATGAAAGTGGCGAGCGACTGCGGCCCGGCAATTGTGGAGGCGGCGGCGCTGGTGGCCGGGTGCCTGCGCTCCGGGGGCAAAATCCTTCTCTGCGGCAACGGGGGCAGCGCGGCCGACGCCCAACATCTGGCGGCTGAGTTTGTCGGCCGCTTCATTCTCGACCGCCCAGCCCTGCCGGCGGTAGCTTTGACGACCGATTCTTCAATCCTCACCGCCGTGGGCAACGACTACGGCTTCGAGCAGATTTTCTCGAGGCAGATTCAGGCCCTTGGACGGCCCGGCGACGTCGCCATTGGCATCAGCACCAGCGGTCATTCCCCCAATATTATTGCCGCCATGCGGGAAGCCCGGAACAAAGGGCTTAAAAGCATCGGGTTGGCAGGCAAGGACGGCGGGGCATTGGCAAAACATGTGGATGTTCCGATCATTATAGCTTCTCAGAATACCGCCCGAATCCAGGAATGTCACATCACCGTGGGGCATCTCATCTGTGAACTGGTGGAGAAGGATCTGTCCCCACACAAACCATGACTTGCGGATAAGCCGGGCAAGGCGGATTAACGCGCCTTCAAAGACGCTGGTTGCGGCCCAGGTCCCGGGCAAATCAACGAGAAGTAACCAACCATATTGCCGACGATCGGGGTGTTTAGCACCGAAGTGGGCATCGTCGTGTCGGCCACCTGGAAGGTCTGGTCTGCTGCGCCGCCAGTCCCGCTACACAGACAATCACCCCAGCCGATATTGTCAGAGGCGGGAAACGCCGCCACGCCATTTGTCATTATGGCAGTGCCACCGACGAAGTCATCGGAGCACGGATCCGGATACGCTCCACCAGAGAAGAGCGAGATCACATCGCTTGATACGCTCGTGATCACCCGGCTGAGAGGGTCGGTCGCATAGACATAGATCGTGCCGGGGACTTGGGGAATTCCGTTGGACGTGACGCATGTGGGTATGAGCCACCCTTACGGATGACTCAATTGTTTCGGCAGATGGTTGGCAGGGTTGGCCTACGCCTTTGCCATGCGCCGCCGCCACTCGTAACCCAGCAGATTGAGTGTGCCGAGGCCGAGCAGGGCAAAGGTCGAGGGTTCCGGGACCGCCGTCTCGCTGTAGGAGATCCCAGTCGTGTAAATAGCGGGAATCCCTGTGTTAGGGTCAATGGGATCAATGTTCGCACTATCTTTAGTGTAATACCACTCCGTGATAATCGTGCTGTCTGCCAATGCGATCGTGAAAGTATTCGGTCCAGAGGGTATCGTACCATACAAGTCGGCGTATCCAGTGCCTTGCGAGGAATCCGTGGTCACCGTTGAATTGCCAACCGGAGACCATGTACCGCCCCCATCCAGCGAGAATTGGTAGCCTGTCGGGATACTAGTTTGTTCAGGGTCCCAGGTGAAAAAGAATGCAATGTCGTTTGCCCCAGCCGGCGCCGTCCCTGCGTTGATTATCCCAAAGTCGGCGTATGCCTTGCCGGCCGACAGGGCAAGAAACAGCAGCAGAACAGTGACCACCCGACCATGGAGACGGAGCGAAGCCACGGGGCCGGTTCGCAAAAGCTTTATGGTAAATTGCTCCTGGAGTTGTTGGGCAACCGAGCCCGACGCAGGACCTACCAGTTTGTCACGGAGCATGACGTTTGGCTTTTTCATATGGTTATATTTCAGCATCAATGGCGCGATTCCGCAACGGATAGGACTTTGGAAAAGCGGATGAATCTTTGGATTTTGGATGATTTTGGGCCGATAAAAGGCCAAAATCAATGCCCTGCTCGCCAAGCCTCTGGCGAAAGGCCCTCATGGGCTTTGAAGAAAGGTGTCAAATCAAAAGCCGGGCCAGAAAACTGGTCCGGCTTTCTCTACAGGAATTATTCGGGCAGCTAAACCTTGCCCTGCCTCCGTCTCAGCAGGCCCAATGCGCCAAGCGCCAGCAGGCTGACTGTGGCTGGTTCGGGGATGGGGCTTTCGGCTACCACACCATCGATCTCACCACTCGCGCCGTTGCCCGCTCCGCCGCCAAAATAACTCAAGGTGAATCCATTGCCGTCGCTTCCGCCAAGGTTGCC
Organism: Limisphaerales bacterium; assembly: GCA_052325505.1. Taxonomy (GTDB): domain Bacteria; phylum Verrucomicrobiota; class Verrucomicrobiia; order Limisphaerales; family Palsa-1400; genus DASRLE01. The sequence goes on along the minus strand of JBKQUS010000112.1, from coordinate 9,146 downwards.
GGTGATTGCCAGAGCAGGGCTGTTGTCACCGAGTGGATTGTAAGGATCGATGAAACTGAGAGTACCCGTATCTGTAGCGGGGTTCCAGTCTATGCCCGTTACGGTCACAACATGACCCCCTGTGGCGGGGCTGTTCCAATCAAACAAGATTTCGACGTCCTGATTTTGTTGCAGTTGCCCATAAATGAATTCCCAATTTATATTAGCGGCTCCGGTTTCGCTCTCGACAGTGATTGTTGTGTTTAAGGATTGGGCATCGATGTACTGCGTCTTGCCGGACAGGAATTGCGCGGTGGTGACGCCGCCAGCCGGGGTTCCCGCATGCGTGTTATCACCGTAGCCCATGTAACTTCCAAGTTGATTGATTGTCTCGGCAGCCGTTGGCTGCAACAGCCCCGTAATGCCCCATGTATTGTCCAAATAGACAAATGAATTGTAAGCCGATGTTGGACCACATGCCGAGTCACCGTTAACTATGCCGTCGTTCAGTTGCCCTTCCATGCCGAAATTGGCGACGTTCTCCTGGGCGATGTCGTCAGCCCAGCAGACTGAAAAGAGCGAAAGAACGGTTGTGGTTGCTGCAAAGTATGCCAAACGTTTATTCATATGGTTTCCTCAATAATCTGACGGTTTATCTGGATGCATTTTGACTACTGCCAAAAGGCCTTCCGTCCATCCGTGGCGGGCAGGCCGACACGCCGTCACCCAAGGCGCCGCAGGCACCCTCTGCGGCGAACGCTTCGACCAACTGGCATGACGAAGTTATTAGCATACTGAGTATTCCAGCACCAATGGCGCGGGGCCGCAACGGATATGATTTTGGAAAAGCGGATAATTCTTTGGATTTTAGGTGTTTTTGAATGATAAAAGGCCAAAATTACTGCCCCGCCCGCCAAGCTTCTGGCGAGAGGCCCTCATGGGCCTTGAAGGCGTGACGAAAGGCATCATAGCTGGCGTAACCCACTGCGCGGGCCACTTCGCCAACGTGGTTTCGCGGATTCCGGAGCAAGTCCCTGGCTTTGGAGAGCCGGGCCTCTTCCAAGAAGTGGTGGAACGCCACGCCGGTCGTATGACTGAACAGGGCGGAGAGATAGGAGGCGTTCATCTTCATTTCCAAGGCCAGTTCGCCCAAGCCGATCGGGCGGTGGTAATTCTGATGCACGTAATCGAGCATCGCTTGAACTAGCTTCCGACGGTGGCTTCCCAACCCCGGTTGGACTGTGGATTCCGGGACGTCGGGCAACCGATGGCGAAATTCCCGGCCCCGGCGCGGAGCCTCAGCCTGCGTGTTGACCGCGCCGCGGGCTTGGGCGGTGGATTGCAAATCGTGAAGGATCAAACGCGCCAGGTCCACCGCGTGATGGAAGGTGGCAGGGGAAACAGTTTTCCCAATGTGCTTTGCCCAGAACCAGCCTCCCCTCCTTGGGCCGGCTTTGTGCGGTGATCGCGAAGGAGACTTTACTTTCGCCTGCAAAGCCAGGGTGAGAGGGCGGTGCGTGTCCACCTTAAGGGAAGCACAAAAATTGGTGGCGCCGCACAGCCCAATGAACCGCCGGCCCCGATTTGCCGGGCGCGAGGAGATTTTCCAACGCCGCCGCAAACAGACCACACAGCGCTTAGGCTGCGGGATTCTGGTGACTGCCCGTTGGCGCGCCATCGGGCACAGGACGGGAGTGGGTACTTTGAACTCCAACGGTTTGTGCCACAAGACATGGAGGCGAAGCCCAGTCAGTTGAGGAATAACCTTGAGCAGCGGGCCGGTCAGCCGTTTTCGGAGCACGTCCTGACACTCACTGAAGCCGAGAGATTTCGGAGGTCCTTCGTCCGCGGTCGATTGCGACGACGGAGCTTGGCAGTCGCTTGGGCATTGAGCCTTGGCTTTGCCGTGCCGCAGCTTTGCCCGAGCCGGGATTGAAATTCTACGACTTTTCATGTCGGGTTTCATAAGGCACCAAGGCCAAGTCTTGCCAATGGCATCGGCGGCAAAATGAGCCTGGCAAACTTCGGAAGCAGTAGAATTGTTACTGCAATTGTTACATGGAACATCTGTCAAGGCAAGGTTTATTTGAAGCGCTTTTTTCGCGCGTGGCACAACTGTGTGGAGATGAGGGAGATACGCGAAGCCTGCAATAAGTTCAGATGCGTTACGGCGGCTGAAAATGCGCTTTGACAAGCCGCCTGGCTTGCCGCAAAAATCTTCCATTGCGTCGGCCGTGAACCAATTCTATGAAAAAAGGAATTCTCTTTTTTGTCGGTGTCTGGGCTCTTGTTGGTGGCCAGTCTTTACTGTGCGCGGAGGACCAGGCGCCGGGCGGTTTGAATGTTTCACTGGAGGATGTTTGCCGGCTTTACAACGTTCAGACCCGCTCGATTAGCCCGGAAAACTTCACCGGTGAAAAAGGCCGCGCCGGTATGGCCACCAACGGCACCGGGAAAGGCGCGTCGCGTGAATTGGGCCAGGGCTGGAAAGTTTCGCCTTCCGTCAATATCAATGCGAAGAGCAGCTTCACCCTGGCCGAAATCACCGGCCCGGGCAGCATCCGCAGCATCTGGATGACGCCCACCGGCAACTGGCGCTGGTCGGTGCTGCGCATCTACTGGGATGACGAAACGGACCCTTCCGTGGAAGTGCCGGTGGCTGATTTTTTTGCCAGTGGCTGGGCCAAGTGGGACCGTTGTCCGTTGATTAATTCCGCGCCGGTTTGCGTGAATCCCCGCTGCGGCTTCAATTGCTATTGGCCGATGCCGTTCCGGAAGAAGTGCCGTATTACGATGGAGAACCTGGCCGATGAGAAAATGGTCCTGTATTACCAAATCAACTACGCCCTGGGGGAGGTTCCAAGCAATGCCGCTTATTTCCACGCCCAGTTCCGGCGGGAGAATCCGATGCGAACCAAAGGCACATACACGATTCTGGACGGGGTGGAAGGCGATGGCCAGTACGTCGGCACCTATCTGGCCTACGGCACGCACAACACCGGTTGGTGGGGCGAGGGCGAGGTGAAGTTTTTCATCGACGGCGACGAGGCGTTTCCGACCATTTGCGGCACGGGGACAGAGGATTATTTCTGCGGCTCTTATGATTTCCAGCGCAAAGGGGCGGATGGCAGGACAGGCTATACGGAATTTACGCATGCTTATTCCGGCCTGTCTCAGGTCATTCGGCCGGATGGAGTGTACGATTCGCAGCAGCGCTTCAGCCTCTATCGCTGGCACATTCCGGATCCGGTCCGGTTCGAGCATGATCTGAAGGTGACCATCCAGGCCCTCGGCACGCAATCAAGGGGGCGCTATCTGCCGTTGCAGGATGACGTGGCTTCGGTGGCATTCTGGTACCAAACCGAGCCTCACAAAAAATTCCCCAGGTTCCCCTCCCGTGACGAACTGGAACTGCGTTGAAAGGGCATCACGTCCCTTCAGAATCAGCTCCCTGCCGGTTCGCCGTCATTCGGCGCCGGGACCGTGTTTGCCACCCCCATGTTGCCTCTTTTGGGTGGGCTTCTGAGGAGTCGCATTGGGAGGGAAGGAGGTCTCGAAGTCATTGGGATTTAAGACCTTGTTCGTGACAATGTCCTGGTAGGTTTCAATGAAATTGCCTTTCAATTTCGAGGCGCGTTCCAATTGGGCTTTTTGGGCGTAACTCTTGCCTGCCAGCTCCGCCTCATCCACTTTTCCGCCCAGGATAAGCTCCGTTTGGGCGATCACGAAATCCGATTTGCGGATCCAGAACATCAGGTTCATATGGCCGAGCTGGCCGGTCAGAACGTAGCATTTCTGGTTGTTGAGAGTTTCGCTGTGCGACTTCATGTAGTTCTTGAGCACGGTCGCCGGGCTGTTGGTTGCGCCGAAAAACACCGCCGCGGTGAGCATTCCGAGCGTGCCGGAAGACGCCGCGGCCGTCGTCAAGGCCGTTTCCTGGTCCTTCACTTTGGTGGTGGTATTGCCTGTGTGAACAAAATTACCTTTGCCTGCCGCCCAGACGGCGCCTTGGATGTGTTGGGTGCCCGCGTCCCGCTCCCACTCCATGCGATAATGGTCCGGCCTGCCCAATCGCAGCGACAGTTTTGTCGTCACCGTCTGAGGCTGTGTGAGCTTGGGGTTGACCTGGGACAAGTCCACCGTGCCAACCGATATTCCTTGCGCACTGTAGCTGGTGAATGCCTTGTAAGTGGCGTCGAGCTTTTGCAAAATCTCGTCGGCCTCGAGTTCCGGTGGAGGAGGCGGAGGGGCGTTGGTCGCCGCCTGCTCGGCCCGGGCCGTTTCCTTGTGCTGATTGTATTTGTCAAGCAACTTGGGCACGAAAATCACCGCCGCCACCGCCACGGCAACCCCCACCCCCAGCCCGACGTACAAGCCGGTGCGTGGTTTCCTGGCCTTTCGATGCATGGCTGCCGCCATCGCCGGGGTGGTGGCGGCGTAATGCACCGTGGAAGCAGCCTTCGTGAGCTTGCCGGGTCGCATGGGAGGGGGAGTCGAGGCATCGGGCACGACTATCGGGGCATGGCAGCTTGGGCAGTTGATTTGGGCGCCGCAGTATTCAGGTGTGGCCTCAATACTTTGCTGGCAGTGGGGACAGAGAAATTTGAATTCGTTCATAGTGCAAACATCGCAGCCTGTGGAATCTCCGGCGAAATGTCGAGCCGATTCTGGCGATTCGAACATGAAAACATGAGACCCTCCTGCTCCAAACCGATTTCATGGCTAATGTACCCTGAATAAGCACGGGTCAACTGGCTGTAAGAAAAGTCGGGTCTGAACTGTGGGTGGTTTTGGGATGATTCCGGGGTTTGCCGCGGTATTTTCTTGTCACCCGAAAGTTGAGCATCAAATATCCATCCCGCTGCGGTCTGCCTTGTAATACACCCGTCGAAATGGGTGGCTTGTTTATGACACAAGCGCGCAAAACATGAACGGCCAACAATCTCCGCTAAAAGCCCACGTCGGCGCGGGCCGATCGATGCAACGCTGGCTTGTGCCCGCGGTTTGCCTTGTGCTGGCCGCGATCACCATTGCCGTTTTCGGCCGGACGCGGACCTTCGATTTTGTTGACTTCGATGACAATGAATATGTGTATGAAAATCAGGTCGTGGCCAAAGGGCTGACGTTCAAAGGCATCATCTGGGCGTTCACCAATTACAAAATCGATCACTGGCTTCCTCTGACGTGGCTGTCGCACATGGCGGACTGCCAGGTGTATGGCCTGTGGGCGGGCGGTCATCATCTGACCAACGTGGCGTTGCACACGGCGGCGGCGGTGCTCTTGTTTCTGGCCTTGAGAGAGATGACCGGGAGCTTGTGGCGCAGCGCATTCGTGGCGGCAGTGTTTGCGATCCATCCATTGCGGGCAGAGTCGGTGGCCTGGATTGCGGAACGCAAGGACGTGCTGAGCGGGGTGTTCTTCATGCTGACCCTGTGGGCTTATGCGCATTATGCGCGTCAGCCCTCGTGCAGGCGCTGCACGACGGTCGCGCTGTTGTATGGCTTTGGGGTCTTATGCAAGGACACACTGGTGACTCTGCCGTTTGTGTTGCTGTTGCTGGACTGGTGGCCGCTCCATCGGGTGAAGCTGGATGGGGCGGGCGGCGCGAAGTTTGGGGCCGCGAAGCTGGTGGCGCTTTTCGAGGGATTGGTGAAGGAGAAGACTCCGCTGTTCTTGATTTCGGCCGCCTCATGCGTAGTAAGTGTTCTTTGGCAGCAAAAAGCCGCCGGCTCCGCCCAAATCCCTTTCCTTGAGCGCCTCGGGAACGCCTTCGTTTCTTATGGCATCTACCTCTGGCAAGTGGTTTTTCCGGCAGGATTGGCCGTCCCTTATCCCTATCCGCCAAATGGCCAGCCGCTCTGGAAAGTTGCCTTGGCCTTGGTCCTGCTGGCCGCGATTTTCATCTGTGTCCTAGCTTGCTTGAAAAAGCGTCCGTACCTGCTGGTGGGATGGCTGTGGTATCTGGGAATGCTGGTTCCGGTGATTGGGTTTGTTCAAATATCGTACCATTCCCATGCGGATCGTTACACCTATTTGCCTGCAATCGGGCTGGTCATGGCAGGGACATGGGCGGTGGCGGATTGGAGCAAGGGGTGGAATCATCGGCGCGCGGTGTTGCAAGTCCTGGCGGCCGCCGTGCTGGGCACTTTGATGGTCTGCGCTTGGAAACAGACCGCGTATTGGCAAAACAGCGAAATCCTGTCCAGGCGCGCGCTGGCCTGCACCACAGACAATTACGTCGCCCACATGGTTCTCGGCAACGCTCTGTTGCGGAAGGGAAATGCGGACGCAGCGATGGCCCATTACCAACAGGCACTGCGAATCAACCCCGACTATGCCCAAGCCTATAACAACCTTGGCATCACTCTTTTCCAAAAGGAAAAGGTGGACGAAGCCATCGCCAATTACCAACAGGCGCTGAAAATCGAGCCTGACTTTACACAAGCCCATGAGAACCTCGGCAACGCTCTTCTTCAAAAGGGAAGAGTGGACGAAGCCATCACCCATTACCAACGGGTGCTGCAAATCTACCCCGAATACGAGGAAGCACAGGACAACCTCGCCAAGGCTCTTATTCAAAAAGGAAGAATGGACGAAGCGATTACCCAATACCAAAAGGCGCTGCAACTGGGACCAGCCGACCCAAGGTTCCAAAATAATCTGGCCTTGGTGCTTGCCGCTGCGTCGCTGCACAAAGGCAGCAAGGCGGTGGAACTGGCCCAGCAGGCCAATAAGCTGACCGGCGGAGAAAATCCGGTCATTCTCCACACCCTTGCCACCGCCTTGGCCGAAGCCGGGCGGTTTCCCGAAGCAGTGGAAACCGCGCGGCACGCTTTGCGCCTGGCCGGGGCGCAATCCAATACGGCGCTGGCCGCGCAACTTCAGCGTGAATTGAAACTTTACCAGGCAGGCAAGCCATTCCATGCTGTTGCACCATAAGACTGTAGCCGAACGCTGTTCAATCTCGGGAACTGCTTGATCGCGGCGAACTTCATCTTCTGGGAATCAAACCGCTCGCGCTGAGATTGATTCACGGCTGACGCTCCTTGATGGCCTGCAAAATGCCCGCTATCACTTCGCCTTTGGGCTTGGCGCCTTGATGGCCTTTGCCGTGGAGGCGGACGCTGACCTGGCCGGCTTCCATGTCACGCGGGCCGATGACCAGCATGGTATGCACCCGGGCTTCCTCGGCGCGCAGGACTTTTCCGTTGATTTTGTCGGTGCCAAAATCCGCCTCGGCGCGCACTTGATGGGCGCGCAATTCCGCCACGATGGGCTTGGCGTAATTGATCAGTTTCTCGTCATCGCCAATGGTCAGGACGCGCACCTGGTCCGGCGCCAGCCACAAGGGGAAATTCCCCGCGTAATGCTCGATGAGAAATCCAATGAAACGTTCATGGGTGCCGAGCGGGGCGCGATGAATGCACAGCGGCGTCTTGTCCGTGTTGTCCTTGTCATGATAGACGAGGCCGAAGCGGGCGGGCACGGCAAAATCGACCTGGTTGGTGGCCAGGGTGAATTCGCGGCCGATGACGCTCCAGACCTGCACATCGATCTTCGGGCCGTAGAACGCCGCCTCGTTCGGCACCTCGACGTAATTAATGCCGCTGTTCTTGAGGACGTCGCGCACCATATTTTCGGTTTGAATCCAGAGGGCCGGTTCGTTGACGAATTTCTGGCCGAGCTTGGCCGGGTCGTGCGTGCTGAAGCGCATGACATGTTTCTCGATGCCGAAAATCTTGAAATACTTGAGATACATTTCGTTGACGGCATTGAACTCCGCCGCGAACTGCTCCGGTGCGCAATAGATGTGCGCGTCGTTCATGTTGAGCGAGCGGACGCGCATGAGGCCGAAGAGTTCGCCTGATTGTTCGTAGCGATAGTTGCAGCCGTACTCCGCCAGGCGCAACGGCAGGTCGCGGTAACTGCGCGGTTCCGCCGCAAAAATGCGGTGGTGATGCGGGCAGTTCATGGCTTTGAGATAGTAGCGCTCGCGAAGAATCGGCTCCTGTTGCAGACTGGAGGACGCCTTCCTGGCCCCATCTTCAACGTCCAGTTCCATCGGCGGGAACATCGAATCCTTGTACAGAATCGGCAGGTGTCCGCTTGTCAAATACATTTTCTCCCTGGCGATGTGCGGGGTCTTTACCCGCACATACCCGGCAGCGAACTCCGTTTCCTTGGCCAGCTTTTCCAGTTCCTCCAAAATGGCCGTGCCTTTGGGGAGCCAGAGCGGGAGACCGGGGCCGACGTATTCGGTGTCCATGGCGAACAGGTGCATCTCCTGGCCGATCTTGCGGTGGTCGCGTTTTTTGGCCTCCTCCACCATTTTGAAATAAGCCTCCATCTCGGTCTTGTTCTTGAAGGCGGTGCCGTAGATGCGTTGCAGTTGCGGGTTCTTTTCGTCGCCTTTGTAATAGGCGCTGGCCACGGTGGTCAGTTTGAACGCCCCGACGTTCCCCGTGCGCATGACATGCGGCCCGGCGCAGAGATCAATGAAATCGCCGTTCTTGAAATAGGTGATCGGCTCGCCCTCGGGAATGTCAGCCAGATTGCCGATTTTGAATTTGCTGGGGTTGCCGGGCCGCTCGGCCAGGCCGCCCAACCGTCCGCTCTCGGCGTCTTTCATCGCTTGATCCCGGGTGACGACCAGTTTCTCGAAGGTGTGGTTGGCCTTGATTTCCTTCTTCATCTCCGCCTCGATTTTCTCGAAGTCCTCCGGCGAAATGCGGTGGCTCAGTTCGACGTCGTAGTAAAAGCCGTTTTCGACCGGCGGGCCGGCGGCGAATTGGGCTTCGGGCCAGAGGCGGAGGATGGCGGTGGCCAGGACATGGGCGCAGGAATGGCGGATGCGCTCCAACTCGGTCATTTTTTGTCGTTCGTCCAGCGTTTTGCGTTCGTTTTCCATAAATTGTTTGAGCACCCTTTCCTCATCCTAATCGAAGCGATGCAGGATTAAGATTAAGATTGGAACCTGAAATTGCCAATCATAAAGCGAGTTTCGTTGCCAGTGAGCAGGGCAGGGAAGTGGTGAGATTGCGCCTCCTCTCCCCGGCCCTCTCCTCCACAAGTGGGCCTGCGCGAAAAAGCGGACACAGGTAAAGAGAGACATTGAAAGCCAAAGCAACTATGAATGCACCTGTGATCCAATCCAAGAACAACCGGA
>JBKQUS010000111.1:0-9255 GCA_052325505.1 Limisphaerales bacterium | reverse complement strand
ACGCCAAAAACCAACTCGCCCACGGCTCCTGGGTCCTGCAACTGATGTCCCCAAAACCGGCCTGAACCCCCTGTGTATAACTTTTATGAAAAAACACTTTCCAAACCAGAGAACAACTTTGTGCTCTCTGTGGTTAAGCCCACTTCCGGGGTTCGCGGTTAAAAAGTCCGAATCCAATACCCATCCTGCAACCCTGTCTTTGCTTGCGCCTTTGTGTCTTTGCGCGTTGAAATCATCCGTGGTGAATAATCCGGGCGAGAAAACCATAAATAAGTAAAAAATGAATTTTTGCCTTTGTTTCCATTGCAACCCGTTGCCAGCCAACATATTCCGCTCAAAACGGGCGGAAAGAACCTTATAGTTTTTCAAGGATTTTCGGGGTTTGGAATCCTGCGCCTGCCAAATGGTCATTCTGGATATTTATCGGTTATTACGATATCGTCATTCGACATTTTCCGCATGGATTGTCGTTTGGACTCCATCGATGTTGACGGGTGTCCAAAAACTGAACTTTGCCCCGCCCCCCGCCTCCAGCGAAACCACTTGCCAATCAGCGCAACTCAAGGGAAAGTGATTAATTGACGAAAACTATATGGTGTGAAGCCATCCACTACATTCACGGAAACCGATGACGCCGCAAGCCTGCTGAACGCGGCGCGCGGCGCCAAAGGTTTTTCCAAACCATCATCGCCATCCGCCGCGCCATTGGATTCCACTTTGGCCGACGCCCGGATGATTTACCAAAAGATCTCCGCCAACATCGGGTCGGTCATGCATGGCCAGACTGTTTCAACGCGGCGTTTGCTGGCCGCGCTGGCCAGCGGCGGGCATGTGCTGCTGGAGGATTATCCGGGGACAGGCAAGACGACGCTGGCCAAGGCGCTGGCCCGCTCCATTGACGCCAGTTTCAAACGCATTCAATTCACCCCGGACCTCCTGCCGTCGGACATCCTGGGGGTCTCGGTCTTCAACCAGCGCGACCAGACGTTTTCCTTCCACGAAGGGCCGGTCTTCAGCAACATTTTGCTGGCGGATGAAATCAACCGCGCGTCGCCGAGGACGCAATCGGCGCTGCTGGAGGCGATGGCGGAGAACCAGGTGAGCGTGGATGGGGAAAGGCGGACATTGACGCATCTGTTCTTTGTGATTGCGACGCAGAACCCGATTGAATTCCGCGGGACATATCCATTGCCGGAGGCACAGATGGACCGGTTCGCCATGCAGTTCGACCTGGGTTACATCAGTCCGTTGGACGAAGTGGCGGTGTTGACGTCGCAGGCCGGCCGGCATCCGGTTGAACGAGTGCAGGCGTGCGCGACGATGATGGACGTGATGCGGTTGCAGGCAGGGGCGCAGAGCATCCGCATGAGCGAAGAACTGAAGCATTACGTGGTGAAACTGGTGGGGGCAACGCGCACCGCGCCGGGCGTGGTGCTGGGAGCCAGCCCGCGGGCCTCGATTGCGCTGATGAAAACGGCCCAGGCCCTGGCGCTGTTCGACGGCCAGGAATTTGTCAGCCCGGAGCACGTGCAGGAGATCGCGACGCCTGTCATGGCGCACCGGCTGGTGCTGGAGCCGCAGGCGAAGTTCTCCGGCATTACGGCGCGGCAGGTGGTGGAGGAAGTTGTCAAAAAGGTGCCGGTGCCGGTGTGAGCCGCGGAGCCAGACTGTATGGTTGCGCCATTGCGACAGTGGATCAAAGCATGGAATCACTGGCCGTTTGCTTCCAAACGTTTGCGGACACGCCGGGAAACTTTTTTCAAACGCTACCTCTACCGCAATTACCACACTTTTGCCTCCATCACGCATCGTTTTAACCGGCGGGTGACGCCGGCGGGTTGGCTGGTGTTGGGCGGGACGGTTGCGGCGGCCACGCTCGGGGCTGACATCAGTGCTTCACAATGTTACAAATCCTTTGCCCTGCTATCCTGCGTGCTGGTGGTCAGTGTGGCTTGCACGCCTTTTGGACGGCCCAGATTGTCGCTGCAACGAACCCTGCCCAAATTCGGGGCGGTGGGCGAGCGGTTGCGGTACCGGATCCTGGCGCGGAACCTTTCCAAGCGGGCGGCGCGCGCCTTGCGCCTCATCGAGGAATTGCCGGACCCGCGCCCGACCTTTCACGAGTTTGCCTCGACTCCCGAGCCGGGGGAAGAGACGCGCAACTGGTGGGACCGCACTTACGGCATTTACCGCTGGCGCTGGTTGATGGGACGCAACCGGCGCGCGCAAATCCCGGAGCAGGCCCTGCCGGACCTGCCAGGCGGGACGGAATGCTCGCTTGAGATGGAGTTGATGCCGTTGCGGCGCGGCCCGCTGCGCCTGACCGGAACGACCGTGGCCTGCCCGGACCCCTTTGGACTGTTCCGCACCCTGCGCAAGATCCCCGGGCGGCAATCGGTGATGATTCTGCCCAAGCGCTATTCGATGCCGGCCTTCGACCTGCCCGGTTCGATGAAATATCAATTGGGCGGAGTGTCCATGGCGTCATCGGTCGGGGAATCCGAGGAGTTTGTGGCGTTGCGGGAATACAGGCCGGGCGATCCCTTGCGCCGGATGCATTGGAAAAGTTTTGCCAAGCTGGGCAAGCCGATTGTCAAAGAATATCAGGACGAGTTTTTCGTGCGGCACGCGCTGGTCCTGGACACCTTCGGAGGACCGGCAGAGGAGGTGCTTTTTGAGGAAGCGGTCTCGATCGCGGCTTCGCTGGCCTACACCGTCCAGAACCAGGATTCGTTGCTCGATTTAATGTTCGTCGGCCCGCAAGCCTATTGCTTTACCAGCGGACGCGGCGTGGGTCATACTGACCAGGTGCTGGAAGTGCTGGCCTCGGTGCAGGTATGCGAGGAGAAGGATTTTTGCGCCCTGGAGGGACTGGTGCTCACTCATGCGCCGGATTTGAGCGGATGCCTTTGCGTCTTTCTGCGCTGGGACGCGCCGCGCCAGCGTTTGGTCAACGCGATGATGTCGCGCGGCGTGCCGTTGCGCGTTTTTGTCGTGACCCCCGACGACCAGGAACTACCGCCCGGGCCGATGGCGGCGCAGCCGCAGAATTTTTACACGCTGCCAGCGGGGCGCATCGCGGAGAAATTGGCGGCGTTATGAGAACCCCTCCCTTGCTCATGGGCGGCGCCCTGCTCTTTTGGGGCTGGGAAAATGGCCATCTACTTTGGGGCGTCCTGCTGGCCGCGGCAGTGGAGGCCTCCCGCCTGACCCGTACGCGCTGGGAGTTTTCTGATGCCGACTTGAATCGCATTTCCGACTTGTGCTGGGCCCTGGTTGTGGGGGCGGCGCTGCTGCTGTATTCGACGGTGGAAAATCGGGGGCTTTTGCTTTTTAATCTGATGCAGTGGCTGCCGGTTTGTTTTTGCCCGCTCATGCTGGCCCAAGCCTATGGGAACCGCGCCACGATGCCCTTGAGTGTCTTCTGGTGGCTGCTGCGCCGCGCCCCGGCGGGCCAGGCCGCGCACAAATCATACAATATCTCCTACTGCTGCTTTGCCTTGTGCCTGCTGGCGGCCAGCGCCGCCACGCAGCCGAACAGTTTCTTTTATCCTGGCATGGCCCTGCTGCTCGCGCTGGCCTTGACCAGCCACCGGCCCCGGCGCGTCTCACTGACCACCTGGGTCGTGCTGCTGGCTCTGGCTGTGTCCGCCGGGGAATTCAGCCACAGGGGATTGCGGTCGATGCAGAGTGCCATGGAGACCGTGTTGGGCACCTGGCTTGCGGACCTTTTCCGGCAGGCCCCGGATCCCCAGGAATGCCAGACGCGAATCGGCTCCCCCGGGCGGATTACACAGTCCGGCAAAATTGTTCTTCGCCTGCGTCCTGCACCCGGCGGATTCGCACCCGCGCTGTTGCGTGAAGCGACCTGGGACGCATACGGGCGGGGCATCTGGACGGCCAGCAACAATGCCTTTTTCAAGCCCGGTTTTGGAAGCAACGACACCTATGCTCTGCTGCCGACCAACAAGTTCTCCAGCGAAGTGCAGATCGCCTGTTATTACGAAAACGGCAAAGGCATGTTGTCCCTTCCCCATGGGACTTTTGAAATTGCGCTCGACAACGGGCCTGCGAACGTGACCACCAATCGCCTGGGCGTGACGTGGATGGACAACGGACCGGGGTTGCTGGAGATGCGGGCTGTTTATGGCCCGGGCCGCTCCATTGACTCGCCGCCGTCCGAGCGGGACAAGATGGTGCCGGAGTTGGAGAGGCGGACGCTGGAACACGTGGCGGCGGACCTAAAGCTGGCGGGCATGGCAACGGACCGGCAAAAAATCCGGGCCATTGAGCGTTTTTTTGAGAATCGTTTCAGATATTCATTGTATGTCCCGCGGTATCGCGACCCCCTGGGCTTTTTCCTGACCCAATCACACGCTGGCCATTGCGAATATTTTGCCACGGCCACGGTGCTTTTATTGCGCCAGGTCGGGGTGCCGGCGCGCTACGCGACCGGATACTTGGTGCGGGAGTCCGCGCGGCACGGGGACACCTACTGGGTGCGCGCGCGGGATGCGCACGCCTGGGCTCTGGCCTATGTCACCAACAACAATGTCAGAGGGATGTGGGAGGAGATAGACACCACCCCTGGAGCGCGGGACAGGACGCTGGCAGCACGGCAATCCTGGTGGGAACCCGCTTCGGACGCCTTGTCGAATCTGTACTTCCAATTCTCAAAATGGCGCTGGAACAAAACTTCCTACGCTCATTATACGACGTGGCTGTTGATCCCCATGATTTTGTACTTGATCGGCCGGATTGTGTTCACGCGCCGGCGCCAGCCTACGGCCGCAGATGTGGGAGAGGCCGGCGAGGGGCCAACATGGCCCGGGCTGGATTCCGAGTTATATCTGATCGACCGCCAATTGGAGGCCAGCCAGTTGTCGCGTCTGTCCAACGAACCTTTGCTTTCCTGGCAGCAACGATTGGAACTGGCCTTTCCAGATTCGAACCGGCTGCGCCGGATTTTTCACCTGCACCGCAGCTTGCGTTTCGACCCGCGCGGGCTGAAACGGGAGGATCGCGAAACTTTGCGCAACGAGTCGCACCAATGGCTGGCTGACTTTGCCGCGCGGGCGGCGGAGGAAAAGCTCCCCGCGCCGTCCGCTGCCAAGGATGCGTGACCGGAAAGCAACGCGAATTTAAAAGGAGCAGTTGAGCGGTTGTCTCTTCATGCGTCGAATGACGCAAGGCAGAGAGAGGGCTTATCAAGAATCATTGCACAGATAAACTATCTGTGCCTAAATTAATGATATTATGCCTCAAAATCAGCCCGCTCTTGGAATCGTTTTAAAAGTCTCGAAATTCATTTTGGCGGCGTCGCTCACCGTGCCGGCGGTGTTGTCGGCGCAGACCAATCTAACGATCTATTCCAACTCGCTGGCCAGCGGCTGGGTGAACGAGAGTGCCAGTTCGACGCTGAATTTCGCCAATACTTCACCGGTCTATTCCAGCAGCACGGATTCGATCAGTGTGACCATCAACAGCGCCTACGGCGACATTGTGTTGTATCATGCTCCCTTCACGAACACCAGCTATGCCAGCATCAGTTTCTGGCTCAACGGCGGCGCGAGTGGCGGTCAAAACCTGCAAATGTATGGCCTTCTTGGCACGGGGCCCACGGTGCAGAGTGCCCGTATTCCTTTGGGCACACCGGCAACGAATGCTTGGGTGCAGTACGCGGTGCCATTGTCGGCCTTGGGCGTGGGGAACGTGACGAACTTCAGCGGTTTTGCCATTCAGGACTCCGCCGGCTCGTCTGAGCCAACGTTTTATCTGGATGACATCCAACTGGTCAATTCCACGCTGCCTGTGTCGGTGACGGTTAATGCCAGCGAGTCCGTTCGGACCGCTGACGCGCGCTGGTTTAGTTTGAATGCGACCATTTGGGACGACGACCTCGACACGGCAGGAACGATCAAGATGCTGACCAATATGGGCACCCGGGCGTTGCGTTTCCCGGGTGGTTCCGACGCTGACGATTTCCACTGGGTTCAGAACAAGGAGGACAACGAAGATTCAGCTTGGACAACGAGCACGGCCAGTTTCATTCAAGTAATCACCAATATTGACGGGGAGACCATGATCACCATGAACTATGGCACTGGCTCCTCGAACGAAGCGGCAGCATGGGTGGCGTATTGCAACGCCGCGACCAACAGCACGGTGGCTTTGGGCACGGATCAACACGGCACCAACTGGCAAACGGCAGGATACTGGGCCTCTTTGCGCGCGGCTGCGCCGCTGGGGACGGATGACGGCAAGAACTTTCTGCGCATCTCGCAGGCGGCGCCGCTGGGTTTCAAGTATTGGGAGATTGGCAACGAGGAATACGGCTCTTGGGAAACCGACAGCAATAATGTGGCTCATGATCCTTACACCTATGCGGTGCGGTCCCAGGGATATATCTCGTTGATCAAAGCGGTTGATCCGACGGTCAAAATCGGGGTCGTGGCCGTGACCGGCGAGAACAATTATGCCAACAACCACAACCATTTGGTGACCAACCCGGTCACGGGACAAACGCACTATGGCTGGACGCCGGTTATGCTGACGTATTTAAAGAGCTTGGGCGCGACGCCGGACTTTCTCATCTTCCATAATTACCCGCAGAATGCGGGCAGCGAGACCGACGCCGGGTTGCTGGGAACCTCAACCGGATGGGCGTATTACGCAGAGAACCTGCGGATGATGATCACCGACTACATGGGTGCCGGCATTGGCACAAACATTGAATTGGTCTGCACGGAGAATAATTCGGTTTCCTCCAACCCCGGCAAGCAATCGGCCAGCCTAGTCAACGGCCTGTACAAGCTGGACAGCCTGGCCCAACTCATGCAAACGGAATTCAACGGGCTTTTCTGGTGGGCTTTGCGCAACGGCGCGGATGCCTCTGGCAATATGAGCACCAATCTATATGGCTGGCGTCTCTATGGCGATTTCGGTGTCGTGTCCAACCTCTATGGGACCCGTTATCCAACTTTTTACACGTCGGAACTCATGACGAACTTTGCGCAGACGGGTGATACTGTAATTGCCGCCACCAGTGGTTATGCGAGCCTTTCCACTTATGCAGTCCAGCGGCAGAACGGCAGCTTGACGGTGCTGGCCATCAATAAAGACCCCACCAACACCCTCACGGGACAGATATCGGTGGCCGGCTTCCACCCGGCTTCGAGCGCGGTGGCCTATTCTTACGGGATTCCCCAGGATAATGCCGCGAAAGTAACCGAAAATGATTCAGCAGGCCCTGCGCAAACAACCCTTTCCATCACCGGAACAAATATCAGCTACGCCTTCCCCCCTTACTCGGCGACCGTACTGGTACTCTCCCCGTCAACGCTGGCGGCGAGTGCGGGTGGCCCCGAGGCGATTTGCACGGGCGGCAGCATAACCATTGGCGGCAGCCCCACCGCCAACGGCGGCGCCGGGAGCTACACTTACAGTTGGAGTCCCGCCACGGGATTGAGCAGTGCGACGGTGGCCAATCCCACGGCTTCGCCCACGGCCACGACTACCTACACGGTCACGGTGACGGATTCCTGGGAGGCCACCGCTCAATCCAGCGTGACGGTGACGGTCAACCCGTTGCCGACGGTGAGCGTGAATTCGGCGACGGTGTGCGCGGACAGTTCGGCGATTCTGAATGCGATAACCAGCGCGAGCAGTCCGGGTTATCTGTGGAGTCCGGGTGGCGCAACCACAGCGTCGATCACCGTATCCCCGGCTTCAACGACGACCTATACGGTGACAGTGACCGATGGCACAACGGGTTGCGCCAGCAGCAGCTCGGGCACAGTGACGGTCAATCCTGTGCCGACAGTGAGCGTGAACTCGGCTACGGTGTGCGCTGGCTCTTCGGCGACACTGACGGCGACCAGCAGCGCGAGCAATCCAAGTTACCTGTGGAGTGACAGCGAGACGACGGCATCGATCACGGTCTCGCCAGCCTTGACGACAACCTACACGGTGACGGTGACCGATGGCACGACGGGTTGTGCGAACAGCGGCTCAGGCATCGTGACGGTCAATCCATTGCCGACGATCACCTTGGGGGCGAGTCCGGTTCTGGTTTATTACGGTTCGAGCAACGCAATCCTGCTCTACACCGCGACGTCGGGCAATCCGGACGGATACAGCATTTTCTACGGTTCCACTGCCCAAGCGGCGGGCTTTTCCAATGTGGCGCTGACCGCCCTGCCGGCCAGCCCGATCATCCTGACGGTGCCAATCGCAGCCGGGACCAATGTGTATAACGGCACATTGACAGTCAATTATAGTTCCACGGGCTGCACCAGCACAAATTATGCCTTCACGGTGACAGTGACGCCGCTGCCGGTCACTTTGACGGGCGCCCGCCTGTATGACGGGACGGACATCGCCGACACATCCATCCTGAGTATCGTCACCAATTACGACGGCACAAATCTGACGCTGTCGGGCAGCGCCACCCTGGCTGGCGCAGATGCCGGGGTGCAAAACATCACCGACTTTTCGGGCCTGGCCCTTGGCGGCACGGCGGCGACCAATTACACGCTGACAAACGCCAGCGGCTCCGTGACGGTGGACCAACTGCCGCTGATTTTGACCGGCACCCGGCCCTATGACGGGACGGCGACTGCGGCATTTGGGATTCTATCCGTGGTCGATGCGGTCGGCGGCGACGATGTGTACCTGGCCTCGGGCAGCGCCATCTTGGCAGGCGCGATTGTCGGGCCGGAAGCGATCACATTGCCCGGGTCGCTTACGCTGGGCGGCTTGACGGCAGGCGACTACACATTGACGGGTGTCAGCGGCATCGTGACGATCACGAGCACAAATACGCCGCTCTTGATTACGACTGCGTCCCTTGACAGCACCGGAACCAACTTTGTCGTGTGTTGGCAGTCTGTGTTTGGCACCGTTTACAATGTGCTGACCAATGCCAGCCTGGCCGCACCTCAATCCTGGCAGGTTTCAGGCGGCCCGATTACCGCAACAAACACGACCACCTGCTTCACGTTGCCCGGAGGGATCAGCGGGAACACCAGTGTTTACGTGGTAATACAGCAGCAGTGACGAGAACGTGAACGGTCAGTGCCCCTTTCCGTGATGGATCATTCTGCCGTTTTTTTGGCCGGAATCGGCCTGATAGGGCTATCCACTTGCCTACTACAACCACAACTGGTAGTATTCGCGCATGAACGAAGATTATCCGCGAACCTTGCTCGAAATGGAGCAGCGGTTCGGAACGGAAGACGCCTGCCGTCAATATCT